>CAZOEH010000574.1:0-1970 GCA_964578785.1 uncultured Desulfonema sp.
ATGACGAAAGATGAAGCGCAATCCGCCACCGAACTTTGGCGGACAGAATGACTTTGTACGCAGCCGGCAAAGGTGAATGAAATGGGAAAGCCAAGAGTAATCTTAAGAAGATGCGATGAGTACGATACGGATGTTATTGCGGGAATCATCAGAGAGTCTGTTTCCGATTTAAAGATTGATATCTCAGGGAAAGTTTTTATCAAGCCGAATGTTGTTACTGCAAACAGGCAGTATATTCACCATTCCTATACCAATCCGAAAGTTGTAGAGGCGATGGTAAAGGTTCTCAAAGAAAAAGGGCTTACTGATATTACAGCCGGGGAGTCGGGCGGATACGGGGTTCCGTCGAGGCTCTTTTTCAAGGAATCGGGCTATTTTGATCTTGCCAAAAGAGCCGGATTCAAACTCGTTGATTTGAATGAGCATCCCTTCGTCAAAGTGCCTCTTGAAAAAGCCGCTTACCACAAAGAGATCATGCTCTCTAAATTTATAAAGAACGCCGATTTTAAGATATGGATGCCGAAGCTCAAATATCACATCTTCGCATCGGTGACCAACGCGCTGAAATTAAATGTCGGGATACTTTATCATAAGGAGAGGATGCTCTATCATGATCACAGGATACACGACAAAATCGTTGACCTGCTCGAAGCAGGGTATCCTGATCTTATCGTCTCCGACGCTGTCGACATAACATACGGATATGAGTCGGCCCCTTATCCTGTGCGGCTTGGCGCTCTTATCATATCCGATCATCCGCTTGCGGCGGATGTTGCAGCTTCATATATAATGGGCTACGAGCCTGAAAATGTCAGGCATCTGGCAATTGCCGCAAAAAGAGGCTACGGTTCCCTGAAGCTCGATGATATAACGTTATCGGGAGATATCGGCATCGATGAGCTTCGCGCGAGACCAAAGGGGAAAACAAGACTTTTCCAGGTTCTTGATGAACTTGAAACTCCGATAAAGTTTTTTGCCGGTTTTGCGCCGGATACGGGACGGATTTGTGACGGGGGGTGCGAAGGGGCGGTAAAGGGATGTCTCGGTACGGTGGAAAAACGAAGGCCCGGTTCGCTGAAAGGGGCGAAAAGGGGCGCTATTGTTACAGGCATTTACAAGGGGGACGTAATCATGCCGGATGCCCCTGTCTTACTTCTCGGAACGTGCACCAGGGTCGAAGGCCGCCTTGAAGCTAAAAAAGTATATCTTGTCAAGGGATGCCCGATTGGTGTCAAGGACCTATTGATCAGAATTCCGATGATTTTCGGGATGCCAAGCCCGATGCTGGATAAAAGAGATGCTCTTCTCTTTATTTCAAACTCGGTTGAAAAGGGTTTAAATATATTGAAAAACAGGATTTTATCGGATAGATAAGAGAAGAGCCGAACATCGAACGTCGAACATCGAACATCGAATAGTTAAAAAAGGAACAAAGGCGAAAGGCGTAAGGCGTGAGGTGAGAAGCGCAAGTCGTGAGGTGAACATAGAATGTCGGGCCCTTTACACGGGCATATCGGACATCGAAGTGCGAAATTCGACATTCGGCTTTTATAGATATTCGATGTAGAATATTTTACCGGGGAGAATTTGGAATGAAGATACTTGTTGGCTATGACGGATCGAATGCTGCGAAGGAAGCTTTGTCGGTTGCAAAAAAGCATGCCAGGGCCTTTGGCGGAGAAATATTTGTGGTTTCATCGATGGTAGGAGGCCCTGATATTCCGAGACAGGAGTTTGAAAAGGTAGAAGGAGAATTGAGATATTCGCAGTCATATTTTTTAGATGGTGAAATCCCCTGCACTACAAGGTTTCTTGTCAGGGGATTGACTCCGGGCGAGGATCTCGTAAAATTCATTGAAGAGAACGATATTGATGAAGTAGTGATAGGCATAAGAAGAAGGTCAAAGGTCGGAAAACTGCTTTTCGGTTCAACCGCCCAGTATGTTATTCTGAACGCAAAATGTCCTGTT
>CAZOEH010000575.1:0-1963 GCA_964578785.1 uncultured Desulfonema sp.
GGATTGATATGATATATTTTGATTTAAAATTGATTTTATTCATTCTTTATCTCCTGACGGCTTCGTAAAAAGTCATTCTGCTGTGTTCCGCTTCATCTTTCGTCATTGCAGCGTACTTATATGTACGCTTCATTCCTCAAGATTCGCGGCGCCTTGCATAATGAGCTTTTTACTTTGCCGTCACGAACTTTGAATTTAGGATAAATAAATTGATTATATCATGTCATTCCCGCGAAAGCAGGGCACGTAGTGAAGCACCAGCGCTATCCAGCATAATCTCAGAATCATCTCAGATTTCTGGACTCCCGTTTTCACGGGAGTGACGGATTCTTTTGTTTTTCACAAAGTGGTCAATTATAGAGAATGAATAAAATGAGTGAAGAAAGAGCCATAATATTAAAAAGAGCGACCGAGAGAGTAAGGACCGGACACCTGTGGATTTACAGGAGCGACATGCGGGAATGCCGGGCCGAAGGCGGCTCGATTGTTGATATTTGCGATGTGAAAGGAAAGTTTTACGGCAAGGCCTTTTACAGCGATAAATCTCAGATAGCTCTCCGCCTGGTCACGACTTCGGATGAAACAGTCAACAGGGAATTCTGGCTGAATCGTCTGAAAATGGCCATTTCATTACGGGAAAAAACGGTATCAGATACCGAAGTCTGCAGGCTCGTAAACGGGGAAGGGGACGGAATTCCTTCCGTCATCGTCGACAGATACAAAGAGGTTATTTCAATCCAGACGCTTTGCCAGGGATCGGAGAAAATAAAAGGTCTTATTGCGGAAATACTCTCCGAACTTCTCGATCCGGCTGCCGTCATTGAAAGAAACGACGGAAAGGTCAGGGAGCTTGAAGGATTGCCGAGACAAATCTCATTATTAAAAGGAGAAGATCCCGGTGAGATAATCTGTTTTGAGAACTGCCTGAAATTTATCTTTCATCCTGCTTCGGGCCAGAAAACAGGCGCTTTTCTTGATCAGAGGGAGAACAGGGCTCTTTCCGGCAGGCTTTCATCCGGTAAAGGTCTCGACTGCTTCTCCTATGCCGGAGGGTTTGCCCTGAATATGGCAAAATCCTGTGAAAAAGTTGAGGCGATTGACATATCGGAATCGGCAATTGAGCTTGCAGAGAAAAACGCGCTGTTGAACGGGATATCAAATATTCAGTTCGAGACCGATAATGTTTTTGACCGGCTTAAACGATACGACACGCAAAAAAGAAAATTCGATACGATAGTGCTGGACCCTCCGGCATTTGCAAAAAGCAGGGCGCATGTGGAGGCTGCTGTGAGGGGCTACAAGGAGATTAATCTCAGAGCCATGCGGCTGCTCAATCCCGGAGGGTTGCTCATCACAAGCAGTTGCTCCCAGCATATAGATGAAAACGTTTTTCTGAATATTTTGACCGAAGCGGCTTCCGACGCCCGGCGCAGCGTCCAGGTGATCGAAAAGCGTACCCAGGGCAAGGATCATCCCTTCCTCCTTTCGATGCCGGAAACCTATTATCTGAAATGCATATTCCTGAGGATTTTGTAAAAATTACGGGGCGGCAAACTCACATGTTTTCGAGGATAAAATCGACGCGCCTGACGACCGGCAGGACAGGAACCCTTATTATTTCATATCCGAGATTTACATAGGTCTCTTCAATAAGCCGGTCAATGAGTATTGAATCTTCCTCATTTTCATTCCGGACTTCATCCTGTTTTATCCGCAGCCTGTCAAACAGAAAAATTTTCCGGTAGCGAATATCTGCGCTCTTCTCTTCAGGTTCTTTCGGGTCAAGACCAGCAAACCTGAAATAGGCTATGCTGTCCGGAATCGCGCGATCGAGAAAGATTATCGCTTTTTCGGAAAGAGCGGATTCTATCTCTATTTTCCTGTAAAATATGTTGTGCTCAAACAAAGACATATCCGATTTGATTTGATCGATGCTTCTTCCTTTGTTCAACTCCTCATTTAT
>CAZOEH010000576.1:0-1942 GCA_964578785.1 uncultured Desulfonema sp.
CTTTTTCTCAGGCTGCCTGTTTTCGGGACCCTTCTGCGTAAAGTCGCGGTAGCCAAGTTCACGCGGACTATGGGTACCATGCTTTCAAGCGGGGTCGCGATACTTGAGGCGCTCGATATAGTCGCAAAGACCGCCGGCAACAAAACGATCGAAAAAGCGGTTTATGATGTTCGTTCGGGTATTTCGGAAGGCCGCACAATGGCCGATCCTCTTCTTGAAAGCGGTGTTTTCCCGTCCATGGTATGCCAGATGATCTCTGTCGGTGAATCTACCGGAGCTCTTGATGCGATGCTTGGAAAGATAGCGGATTTCTACGATGAAGAGGTTGATCAGGCAGTTGAAAACCTTACCGCATTGATAGAACCTTTCATGCTGGTCTTCCTTGGTGTTACTATCGGAGGTCTTGTCATAGCAATGTATCTACCGATATTCAAGATGGCCGGAGCGGTAGGCGGGTAATGGTATTGTATGGGGAATAAACCCGATCTGCGAGTAAATATTGGGGGGCTTTCGCTCAGAAACCCCGTTATGACCGCTTCAGGGACATTCGGTTACGGGGAGGAGTATACGCCTTTTGTAGATTTAAACAGGCTCGGGGCGATAATTGTAAAAGGCCTCTCCCTTCAGCCTTCGAAGGGGAACAAACCTCCCCGCATTGCCGAAACCCCGTGCGGCATGCTTAACGCGATAGGACTTGAAAACATAGGAATTGAGGCTTTTATTGAGAAAAAACTGCCTTTCCTGAAAACTCTTTCCACGCCTGTAATAGTCAACATATACGGTAAAACCAAAGATGAATACTCCCGGCTCGCGGAACGGATCGAAGAGATCGATGGAATATCCGGAATAGAAGTCAATATATCCTGTCCGAACGTAAAAAAAGGAGGCATCGCCTTCGGGGTTAATCCGAAATCAGCCTATAAAGTAACGAAGGCGGTTCGGGAAAAAACATCCAAAACCCTTATCGTCAAACTTTCCCCTAATGTCACAGACATTTCGGAAATAGCCGTCAGTGCAGTTGATGCGGGAGCGGACTCACTTTCACTGATAAACACCATAACAGGCATGTCGATAGACATCAACACAAGGCGTTCCCGGATTGCCAACATTACAGGAGGCCTTTCAGGTCCTGCAATCAGGCCTATAGCCCTGAGGATGGTGTGGGAGACGGTTAAGAAGGTGAAAGTGCCGGTGATAGGAATAGGAGGGATCACATCTTATAAAGATGCAATTGAATTTTTTATTGCAGGCGCTACGGCCGTTCAGATAGGTACGGCCAATTTTGTGAACCCCGGGGCTACTGTTGAAATAATCGAAGGGATAGAAAAATATCTGGCGGACAGAAACATTTCGTCTCTTTCTGAAGTTATCGGTACACTTGACACAAAGAATTGAACATTAACTGTAAAGAGGGAGGTTTTTGATGAAAAGATTTTCATTTTTGCTGGTCGCGTTTGTTTTTCTTGCCGGAGGAGCAGCTTTTGCAGATGAACTTAAGATCGGCGCGAAGAGCTCGGACTGGTCTTATAAAGATGCGGATGAGAAAATGTTTTCCATGGAATCATGGGCTGGAAAGGTGCTTCTTGTAACCTATGTCGACCCCGATGAATCGGATCTTAACGAACATTTTACCGATGCCATGAAGAAGGCAAAAGATGACGGCATTCTCAAAGATGAAACCTACAAGGGAATCGGCATTGCCGATTGCGCCGCCACATGGAAGCCGGATTTTGCAATCCGGGCTATAGCCGGAAGAAAAGCGAAAAAATACAATACAACTATTCTTTTCGACTATGATGCATCGTTAAGAAATGCCTGGGGCCTTGGAAAAGATACTTCAAATATCATTCTTATGGATAAAAACCGTGTTTGTAGGGCGATTGTCCGCGGACGCGTTCCGAATGATCAGGTTGCTGCAATTGTAAAACTGGCTGCTGATCTT
>CAZOEH010000577.1:0-1932 GCA_964578785.1 uncultured Desulfonema sp.
TCCTGCACGACTTTGTAGAGGCGTGGAAAAAAGTAATGAACCTTGACCGTTTCGACCTCGCCTGATCGTAGCACAAGGGTTTATGGGATGAAGGCCATAACTAGTATCAAAACAATATAACCGACCGGGCGATTAAGCGCCGCCCGGCCGGTTTTCGTTACGTTAGGCTCTCATGGGAGGTTCCGTTGCACACCATACGAAAAGCCAATCGCTCGGACGCAGCATCACTATCGCAGCTTGCTGAAAGAACGTTTAGAGAGACATTTGGCGGCATGAATACGGCCGGGAATATGGATCTTCACTGTCGGGATAGTTACAGCGAGTCTATTCAGGCGGCCGAAATATCCAACCCGAACATGGTTACCTTTCGGGCCGATCATAGAGACGAGCTGGTTGGGTTTGCGCAAGTGCGCTGGGGTAGTGCGCCAGATTGCGTTCGAGGCAGCGCTCCTGGCGAGATTCAGCGACTGTATGTTGCGAGTGATTGGCATGGAAAAGGCGTTGCGCAAGATCTCATGAACGCCTGCATCGACGAGATGAAGAGGCGCGGGTCTGATGTGGTATGGCTCGGTGTATGGGAACGAAACCATAGAGCGATCAAGTTCTACAAGAAGCTCGGGTTCGTTGAGCTTGGTGACCACGTTTTTCGTTTAGGCAGTGATCCACAGAGAGATATTGTCATGGCAAATCGTACCTGCTGTTATGGACAAAATGATGCAATCAAAAGACCCCGCGACTTTGGCACGCGTCACACAAGCATTCCTTCAGATGAAAAAGTTTGATATAGCCGCTTTACAAAGGGCATACAACGGAAAGTGAGAAAAACCAAAAGGAGGTCATAAACATGCAAGCACGCGCACCACTCATGATTGAGCATCGACTGATTGAACGGATGCTCCTGGTCATCAAAGATGCCTTGGCGAAAATCGAATCGACCCACAAAGTAGATCCTGTATTTGTGGATATAGCGGTTGATTTCATCCGGATTTACGCCGATCGGACGCATCACGGGAAGGAGGAAGACATTCTTTTCCGTGACTTAAATAAAAAGCCGTTGTCCGGCGCGGACCGGCGAGTCATGGATGAACTGAGCGAGGATCACATGTTTGGGCGCCAGACAACCAAAGCCCTTGTAGCCGCTAACACTCGCTACCGGAATGGCGATGAGATCGCTTTGGCCGACATTGCCAGGAATCTTAAAACCCTTACCGAATTCTACCCCAAGCATATCGAGAAAGAAGACAAGGTGTTTTTCCCGGCATCCAGAGCTTACTTCACTGATGAAGAGGACAATGCCATGCTGACAGAGTTCCGGGAGTTTGACCGGAGATTGATTCATGAGAAGTATATGTCTGTAGTTGGAGGATTGGAAATGCAGCAATGAGCGTTCGGTGATATTCTGTTATTATGGAATTTTTTATGAAAAAAGATTGAATGATTTTAAGAATGAATTTCTTAAACGGGTCAGAAATCTGAAATCAAATTGAGTGAGTCTGAGTACCTGGAAGGATGAAGCCATGAACCGCAAAACAACAAGAGCGCTGATAGTGATATGCACTGTCTTGTTCGTGGCCGCTTTTGTCCATTGCGGTCGCAGCCAATCCACGGCGGCGGACGGCGCGATTTATGTCGCCACCGACGCGGGCGAAATCTGGCGGCTGGAAAACGCTGCAAAGTAAAGCCGGCCCGGATGACAGCGTTTAACAAAATCATCGTACCGGCGAACTGGAAGCGCAGCAACCAGTCCGTCAACGGCATCAGAAATTTCGTTCCAGGTTAATCGTTTTGGAGGGTGAAAAGTGGTTCGCGCTGAAGAAGTGTATCAGTTTGGAATCATTCCAGGCGACCAGGGTGTTTATTTTTCTAACGCCGACATTTCTCAAATGATCCACAAATTCATTAATCAACTGCTCACCGATACCCTTATGCTGG
>CAZOEH010000578.1:0-1928 GCA_964578785.1 uncultured Desulfonema sp.
TTCCTCAAGATTCGCGCGCCTTGCATAATGAGCTTTTTACTTTGCCGTCTGAATTCGTGGTTTTTTATGAGTCCATTAATAATAAACGGAGTCTGAAAAGATGACTGATTTGCCGGAAGATGCTCCTATATTTGAAAAAATATACAGGGATTACCTTGCACAGATATCAGGGATAGATTTGAAATCCGCGTCCGAAAGACTCGGGATAGATATCTGTAACGATGAAGCAATAATTCCTCTTTTTGGGAAACCCTACAGGATATCCGGAAAAGGTGTTTTTGACCTGTCCGGTCTGCGGCCATCGCATTCCGTATGCGTTCTCCTCTTCAAATACCTGCTCTTATGTCCCAAAGAAGAACCCTGCGGGAGGGAGTTGGTTGCTTTCAGGGATTTTAAGAATGCGGCCCCTTTTGTTGAGGGGTTTTCAAACACTTCCGAGCATGAGATTGAAAAAAACTTCACAGGAAAGCTGCCTGACCTGGAAAAAGCCTGTACTGTTTCCGGAGGCAAAGCCTTTGATGCGGATTTTTCATACGATCTTTCAATGCGGTTCGATTCGCTTCCGAAGGTTCCGGTTATCATGCTTTTTAATGACGAATATGAAGTCTTCAGATCAAAATGTGTTCTCCTTTTTGAAAAAAGCGCGGAAAAATATCTGGACATGGAATGCCTTGCCATAATCGGCATGCGTCTTGCCGGACAGCTGATAAAGAACAGGGAACAGTGAACGGCTTCGTAAATAAAATTTATATTTTGCCACGAAGGCACGAATAGCACGAAGAAAAAAATATGCGAAGATAAAGTAAATTAAAAACCTTAATAGAAAATAGAGGATTATACCGGAGCAATAATGAGTAAGGATGGCAGCAAAAATATAGACGCGAAAAAGGCATCCGGGCAGGTTTCGTCTGAACCCGCTCCTGTTACGAACTTTATCCGCAATATTATAGATGAAGATCTTGCGGCCGGTAAGAACGACGGCAGGATAATGACCAGGTTTCCTCCGGAGCCTAACGGATACCTGCATATAGGACATGCAAAATCAATATGTCTCAACTTCGGTCTTGCCTCGGATTATAGAGGCCTTTGCAATCTCAGGTTTGACGATACGAATCCGACAAAGGAGGAGGTCGAGTATGTCGAATCGATAAAGGAAGATGTGAAATGGCTGGGCTTTGACTGGGGCAACAGGCTCTATTATGCATCCGACTACTTCGACCGGCTTTATGATTATGCCGTACAGCTTATAAAAAAAAGAAAAGCCTATGTATGCAGCCTGAGCGCCGAAGAAATCAGGAAATTCAGAGGCACACTGACCGAACCCGGCAAAGAGAGCCCCTACAGGAGCCGCGGTATCGAAGAGAATCTTGATATTTTCGACAGGATGAGGAAAGGGGAATTCAAAGACGGAACGCATGTGCTTCGCGCCAAAATCGACATGTCATCCCCCAATCTGAATATGCGTGATCCGGTCATATACCGAATACTGCATGCGGATCATCACCGGACCGGAGGGAACTGGTGCGTATATCCCATGTACGATTTTGCTCACGGTCTTTCAGATTCAATCGAAGGGGTTACCCATTCGATATGCACCCTTGAATTTGAAGACCACCGCCCCCTCTATGACTGGCTGCTCAATGAGCTGGGGATATTCCATCCGCAGCAGATAGAATTTGCGAGGCTTAATCTGAACTATACCGTCATGAGCAAGAGGAAGCTTCTTGAGCTTGTGGAAAACGGGCTTGTTTTCGGATGGGATGATCCGAGGATGCCGACCATCTCCGGATTGAGAAGGCGGGGCTATACTCCCGAATCGATAAGAACCTTCTGCGAACGCATAGGAGTGGCAAAGAGCAACAGCGTCGTCGACATGGCGCTTCTGGAATACTGCATCCGGGAGGATTTAAACAGGCGCGCCCCGCGTG
>CAZOEH010000579.1:0-1926 GCA_964578785.1 uncultured Desulfonema sp.
AAAGAAATATCATTTGTTATGAAGGCTTCAGCACCATTAATCAAACCGGTTGCCAACTGGATCGCATCCGGTATTTTCAAACCGTAGGAGGCTCTTAATCTGGCGGACTCCATGGCGATTTCTTTGTCTATATCGGTCAAAAAAAGGTTCTCGGAATCACACAGAATATCTGTGTATCTTTTTAATAATCTGTTATTATTTTCTTCCAGAGGTCTTATTAAAACTTCCATAAGTGTGATTTGGGATGTAAAGGCACGAAGATTTCCTCGGCTGATCTCCAGGAACATAGGCTCAACAATATTGATGTAGACTGGATTTTCTTCAATGAAATAAATTAGGGGTGCTGTGTCTATTGCAATATACTTAACCTTCTTCAGCAGTTCTAATAACTTCAATCCCATTCCTCCCGGAGTTCATTTACATACTGCTGTGCATCAACATTTTTCCAGATTTCTTTTCCGCATCCTTTCAGCTCCAAAATACTATGTTTTTTTGAAGAACCGCCTCCTTTTTTGATAAGACGAACGATGTCCAGTATTTTTCTCTGATGGAGTATCGGGAGATCCTTCAGTGCATGCTGTAATTCTTTTTCTATAGCGGTATGTGTTCTCATTTTGTTATCTCCTGTCAATGGCGTCCATCGTTCTTTCCTTGCATCCATTATCCGGACATCCAAACTGCCCGCGCTTGGATAAAACCAGCTTATTTTATTCCTGTTATTTATATTCTTTATCATTTTCCCCTTGTGGTTTGCAAGCTTTGTTACGCAGCCTCTATTTTACAGACAACCCGGATTATTTCTACATAAATAAACGAGAAACCAATAATTCCTTTTTTTAAAAACTGTTCGTAGCCTTCATCAAAGCCTTCTGCAAATTCCTTATCTTTCTTTTTTCTGTTAACTATATATTTATCTAAATCACTCATATCTTTCTCCCTCTGCCTAAAAAATCTTTCCTGTATTTTTCGGCTCGCTCAATTTCCTGTCTTGGCGTTTTCTGTGCGGCATATATGGGATTTCTTACACCATTAAACTTGATTAATGCCCGGCGATATCGACCTTTACTTGTAATTGTGCTTTTTGGTAATCTTTTCACCCAAACCGCAATCCTGCTTCACGTTGACTCATTCTCATACGTTTATAGACACCTGTAAGATAGTGCTTGAAGCTTGAACCTCTATGCGATGCCAAAGCAATCCAAGATCAGTGGACCTACAGCCGACCACACGAAGCTCAAGACAAGAAGTCCGATAGTCAATCTCTCGAACCAAACCTCAGGTTTACGAAACGCCTCTACCTTGCGCTTTCGCCCAGAGATGGCTGGATGTTCATCGTTGAAAGCTTTCAGCACCGCAGATTCGTCGTTTCGTCCAGCTCTCAGGCCGAGTATAGCGACCTCCAAAGCCGCAGCTTTCGCTACGAAGAACTCGTTTTCGAGGTCTTCGGACTTATCAATGAGCAGGTGCGTAATCAACGCCACAAGCGCCGACAGCACCCATGGGGTCGACAGAGTTAACAGTGACCACCTTGTGAGATCGGTTCCAGCGAGTGACTTCCATAGGTTTGGAGCATTCACGAGGACGTAACCACAGATGCCTACAAACCATACGTATCGTGTCCTTGCACCATTTCGCGAATCGCGCGCAATTTCTCGTGCGCGAACAAACTGTTCCATGTAGCTCGACAGCAGTGCGATGATGGGTTCTTTGTTTCTTAGCTCTGAATCAGAATTCATAATGCCTCCACACGTTGGCCTAACTTCTGAATAAGCGGTATGCTTTAGTAGATCCGGGGAACATCCTATGGTACCGTGCTATATTTTACTCAGGGTTCATGCCAAGAAAATCAAGAAAAGATCCTCCGGGAGCGACGAATCTTTTAATAAATAACTTTGTAAGGTTACTACGTCCTATCACATGTTGTCT
>CAZOEH010000580.1:0-1925 GCA_964578785.1 uncultured Desulfonema sp.
CTTGTCAGGATATGTCTTCCTTACCACAAGGTCATTTTGACTGTATTCGTATTTTACACTGTTGCCCAGAGCGTCTGTCTCAGATACGGTATTCCCGTTTCGTATGTCAAGGGTCTTTTTTATGCTGTAGCCAAGATCATCTGTTTGAGTTATTGTCAGCTCATTGCCTGAAACAGCGTAAACATAAAGCGTACTGCTTGTTTCCGCGCCCATAGTCTTGACATCCAATTTCACCCTGCCTCTTTCGTCCAACTCTATCGTTCCGCCCCTCTCGTTCGTCCCGCTCTGGCTCCCTCCTGTTCTGGTTATCGTCGAGCCTGAGACGTATTTTGCGTCGGGGCTTAACGTATTAACTACTGTCTTGGTCTCATTGAGCGCTAAATCCGTTTCTGTCTGATTTTCTGCCTGGCTGTACTTCTCCGGACCGTAATACTCGCTCTTTACAACAGAAACCAGCTTGTTGTCCGTGCAATTCTCCACCTTCAGCGCCTGGCCGTACTCATTAAAGTCTGTCTTTACTGTCATATCCCTGTGATCATTACCGTCTTCGGAATAGCATCTTGTTTCTGCCATAGAGTTAAGTTCATAGTTCCCAGGCAGCTCGTCATGAGGAGCAAAAGTGTAGTCTTTTGTGAATGAATCCGGCGATTTGTTATATTCCCCGAGATAATGAAGAACATTAAGTTGCTTTGCCTGGCTCCCCCGGCTTGTGATATCATATATAGGCAAATGTAGAAAATTATATGTCTGCGCTACACTTACATCTCCGCCATTTTCTTCATTTGCGAACATTGTTGCCGTATTGGTATAAGTATAAACATTATCATCGGAATTCATGAGAGGATCATCATCTGCTCTTCCTGACGGAACTTTCCCCTTTGCATAGCCTGTGTAACTTGCCTCCTTGTCGTAATTATATTCCTTTACGATTGTAACCGCATCCTTGCCAGGATCAGGATCCCGCGTCTCTTTTACAACCGCAGGCAGATATTGTGTATTACCGTAACTGTCATTATAGGGAATAACTTTATCTTCCCAGGTGTAATATGTGCAGCCTCCGGTCGGATAATCTATCCTGCTTACTCTCATCGCCCCGCCGGGGCCTTCCATCTGCATGACCACCTCGCGGCCGTTGAGGGCTTTTATGTTTAATGTATTCTTGTCTTTATCTATCCAATATTCAGCGCTCTTTTTATCGGGCATGGTGACAACTGCCTTAGCCGCCGGAACAGCTCCGTCATCTGAAATGGTTATATCCTGGCCGAAACTGTCTGTTATCTTTGAAAGCCTGCAGTTAAATACCGTTTCAGGTTCGCTAATCTTTTCATAGTAGTATAGAATGTGGTTCCCAAACCTGTCGTCAGCGCATAAAAGTTTGCCGTATTTATCAAAATATTCATTTGTTCCGGTGAAGGTAGAAAGTCTGTAATAGTATGATATGTCGCCGGCGGCATACTTATATGGCAGCGGTTTCAGCCCTGTCTCAAGTTTCATGGATTTACTCTTGAAATATTTGAGCCCGGATGGGTACAGTTCCGTGTCACCGCTTATGAAAAATGAACCATGCGCGCTGTAAAGCCTGCCCATTATTCCACCGTTTACATCTATGAAGTCAATATCCCATTTAAATCCGGACGGCATATTAAATACATTCTTCCCTCCCTCATAGACCCCGCCGGAATTTGATATCGCAAGCTCCAGTTTCGTCTCTTCACTCATTCCGGGAAGCTGAATATTGTTTACTGAAATATTCAGCGCCCCTGTCTGCTGATCAACATTTACAGACACGCCGCCGCTGTAGTTGTTTGCATATGAACTTGAGGGATCGGGTTTGCTCTCATTGTACCTCTTGAGCCTCTCCATTGCTGTTTTGTTCAGCTCAGTAACATCGGGGCCTTCCGTCCCGTTGCCGGGCGCTGTTTCTG
>CAZOEH010000581.1:0-1923 GCA_964578785.1 uncultured Desulfonema sp.
CGCAGATTGACACAGAGATCGCACAAAAGGGCCATTTCCGGATGGAAACTAACTACGTTGACTTTTAGATGACCGACTGTTATTATAACTCAATGGAATCAGGAAATATAGTTGAGTATATAGAATCGCAGAAAATCGTTTGTGCTGTTGTTTTAGAGGTTAAAAATCAAAGGCTTAAGCTCTTAACCGAAACGGATCGGGAAGTTAATCTTTCCCTGCAAAGGCTTTCTCACAAGTGCAAAACCATTCTTAACCTCTCTATGGGAAGGAACAGGATTGTGGATGCCCTCAGGGAAATTTCGAACAGACGAAAATCCCTTATAAACAGCATAAATATCAAAGGAATATGGGAAAATCTGAACCAGGCTCAGGAGTGGATAGATCTTCCGTCAATGACTCATCTCTGTTTTCCTGAAAATCCTTCCGATGACCATGAATCTGCTGTAGTAAGGGCTTTTTTCAGCAACAGGATGTATTTTAAATTTGATTACAACAGGTTTTCCCCGAATTCAGTGGAAATTGTCGAGCAGCTTGATGCAAGGGAAAAAGAGAGCGAAAGAAAAAACAGACTGATTGCGGAAGGGAGCAGATGGGTCAGGGAAACGATCAGGAAACCTTTATCACCAACCGTTCTTGACGACAAGAGCAGAGAATTTGCCGAGATTTTAAAATCGCTCTATACGCTCGGAAAAGAGAGCAGCCATTACGCGGTCGGTAACGCAATTTTAGAAAAAGCAGGCATTGATCCGGGCGAAGGGCTTTTCCGTCTTTTTGTCCGGCTCGGCATATTCGATGAGAATGAAAACATAGATCTGTACAGGCTGGGGATACCCACCTCTTTCCCGGAACCGGTATTGAACATGGTCAGCACAACGATCTTATCTCCGGGGACTTTTTCTTCTGAAGGAAACCGGACCGACCTGACCGATCTTCCGGTAGTCACAATTGACGGCCAGGCAACGCTTGATTTTGATGATGCTTTGAGCATTGAAGATATGGGAGATCATTACCGCCTCGGCATACATATAGCGGATGTGGCTCATTTTATAAAAAAGGGCGACATTATCGACAGGGAGGCGCAGATCCGGGGAAGTTCGATTTATATGCCCGACCGGAAAGTGCCTATGCTTCCAGCATCCTTTGCCGAAGATTTCTGCAGCCTTAAAGCGGGAGAGCTGCGTCCATGCATAAGCATAATGGCAAACATCAAGCCCTCGGCCGATATCACAGGATATGATATTTTCCCAAGCATAGTCAGGGTCAAGCACCAGATGACCTATTATGATGCAAACAATGCTGTTGAAGATAACAAGGGTATAGCAATACTCTGTGATCTGGCGAAAAAATTCCGCCAGGCAAGACTCGGTTCCGGAGCTGTTCACATAACAATGCCCGATATCAATATATGGATAGATGAAAACGGGGTAATCTCCGTGAACAGAATAAACAGAGAGAGTCCCGGCAGGATGATGGTATCCGAAATCATGATCATGGCCAACTGGCTCATGGCAAAATTTCTTGCCGAAAACAATACTCCGGCCGTTTTCAGGACACAGCCCGGCCCGAGGGACCGTCTTTATAAAGGAGAGGAAGGAACACTGTTCCAGAATTACATGCAAAGACGGCTTTTGAGCAGGTTTGTTCTTGGCTCCAGGCCTGAACGCCACTCTGGCCTCGGACTTGAATGCTATGTTACGGCGACTTCTCCTATTAGGAAATATTATGATCTCATTACCCAGCGACAGATAAGGGCCATACACGGCCTCGACACTCCTTATATACCGGAAGAGATAGACAGCCTTATAAGGCAGATTGAGCAGCCGATGACAAATGTGTCAGTTATCCAGTCAAAAAGAAACAGGTACTGGTTGCTGAAGTATCTTGAGAAAAGGACCGGTCAGAAGGAAGAAGCCATTGTACTAG
>CAZOEH010000582.1:0-1911 GCA_964578785.1 uncultured Desulfonema sp.
GGTTTTGCCCAGATTCTGACCGTCGTATATCTGGGCGCTCATTACCAGATGGTGGTGGCGCTGCTGGCAATTATCCTGACGCTGATCCTCAGACCATCGGGGCTCTTCGGGCAGCAGAAAGAGCTGGAGGAGAGGGTCTAAATGAAAAATAACACACAGCGCCGCAAGGAACGAATCGACCGGGGCATCAAGGTGCGCACAGACGGTCTCTATGCCCTCATGTCCATCAGGGAGCTGTCCTATCTCGCCTTGCCGCGATTGATACTGATTCTCGGCATGCTTCTTCTGCCTCTGCTGATGCCCGGCATGTACTGGCAGCGCGTTATCACCATTACCTGCATCTATGCCCTTTTAGCGCTCAGCTTCGACTTCCTGGCCCATTACGTGGGACTTGTTTCACTGGGCGGGGCTTTTTTTGTCGGTGTCGGCGGTTATATGGCCGCGATAATGAATACAACCCTGGGCATGCCTCCCTGGCTGCCCGTTCCGCTGGCCGCTCTAGTGGGAGGCGGCGTCTGCACTCTGCTGCTTTTGCCCTGCCTGCCGTTGAGGGGCGTATACTTTGCCATCGTGAGTCTCATGTATCCTCTTTTTGTCGCGCGTGTGATCGAAGCGCTGGATATTCTGGGCGGAACCGACGGTATTACCGGCATCGACAGCTTCACCAACCGCTGGGCGGAACAGTACTTTATCATCGTGGTTTTGCTTCTGCTTCTGTTTGGCGTCCGGAGGCTGGTTAACACCGATATCGGCCTTGTCCTGCGCGGCGTCAAGGACAACGACCAGGCGATCCGGGCATCAGGCATGAATGTCACCATGTATAAAGCCATGGCCGTATATATAGCTTCAGCAATTGGATGTCTGGGCGGCGCATGCCTGGTGCATATCTATATGTGGTCAGGAATTTCTCAGTTTGCGCTCGATTTTTCAATTTTGCCCATTGCAGCCACGGTGATAGGAGGAGGCGGGACACTTATCGGACCGGTGCTGGGCTGCCTGATTCTGGTTCCCATCTCGGAGCTTTTGCGGGATTTCGGAACCCTGCGCATAGTTTTCTACGCGCTGATTCTGGTCGCCTTTATCGTTTTCCGCAGTGAAGGAATTATGGTTTACGGGCAGCGCAAATATCAACAGTTTGAAAGGTGGACCCGTATATGAAATCAGGCATGAAACAGGATATTAAACCAGACATGAAACAGAATGCAGGTGAAGAACCGATTCTCCGGGTAGATAAAATCAGCAAAGCCTTCGGCGGCATACAGGCTTTAAACGGTGTGAGCTTCGAGGTCCATAAAGGCGAAATTTTAGGGATCATCGGCCCCAACGGCTCGGGGAAAACCACAATTGTAAACTGCATCACCGGATTCATCAAAAAAACTTCAGGGCGGATTTACTTCCGGGGCAGGGATATATCCGACAAGCCGCCCCATAAGATTGCCGACATGGGCATTACCCGCACATTTCAGATCATGCGGCCCTATTACACCCTGCCGGCCTATAAGAACCTGGTCATTCCGCTTTTTTCTCCGCGCGCGAAACGCACGGGCGGATGGCGCGGCGGCGGAAGGCTGGGGGACAGAAACACCGTAAGCATAGATATTCTGGAGGAGATCGGTTTTGAACGGGATTCATACGTGCCTTATAAAATCGCCTCCACCCTGCCTACAGGCTATCTCAAACGCCTGGAGCTCGCCCGGTGCCTTGCGTTAAAACCGGAGATAATTATTTGTGACGAAGTATTTTCCGGTTTAAGCATGAGTGAAATAGCCAGCATGGTTCCCCTGATTGAACGTTTGCAGATGGAAGGCATTACCCTGATAATGATCGAACACCGGCTCAGGGAGCTGTTTCGGGTGGCTAACCGGATAATGGTGCTCAATTTCGGGGAAAAGCTCACGGAAGGAAGTTCGG
>CAZOEH010000583.1:0-1908 GCA_964578785.1 uncultured Desulfonema sp.
ACAGCACTCCTGCGGCAGAACTTGAGAAAAGAATAATAAAATTCCAGACTCACCTTGATAAAAATAATATTGACGGCGCGCTTATAATTCAGAACACAGACCTTTTTTACTTTGCCGGAACAATTCAGCAGGCGCATCTTTTTATTCCTGCAGACGGTGAACCCCTCCTGATGGTCCGTAAAAGCTACGAGCGCGCCCTGAAAGAATCGAACATAAAAAAAATAGTTCCTTTTTCAAGGCTGAAGCAGATTCCGGACCTTTTGCTGGAACACGGATACAGGATACCCGGAGTTCTTGGCATTGAGACTGATGTAATGCCTGCAAATTATTATTTCACCTACCGCGAATGTTTCGATAATTCGAAACTGACGGACGTATCCCATTTCATACGCCTTGTCCGGTCGGTCAAATCGGATTACGAGATTGAAATCATAAAAAAAGCGGCTTTCTTTTCCGATATGGTTGCGGAAAAAGCAAAAGAGCTTCTTGAGGAAGGCATAACCGAAATCGAATTTGCCGGAAAAGTAGAAGCGGAAGCCCGTAAACTCGGTCATCAGGGTATTGTAAGAATGAGGCTCTGGGGAAGCGAATTGTTTTACGGGCATATCATGTCCGGCCCGTCTGCCGCCATTCCGAGTTTCCTTGCATCTCCGACCGGAGGTCCCGGCGTCGGGCAGGCCGTTGCCCAGGGGCCTGGTTTTGCGACTATACAAAAACATGAGCCCGTGCTTGTAGATTACGTCTTTGCATGGATGGGATACCTCGCGGACAACACGCGGATTTTTTCAATAGGGGATCTTCCGGATGAACTCACAAATGCTCACCGGGCAATGCTCGATATTCATGCCATGATCAAGAGGGAAGCAAAACCGGGTGTAAAGTCAGGCGATCTTTATGAAATGGCGAAAGAGATGGCGGAAAGCCTCGGGTACGGCGAACATTTCATGGGAGTCGGCGATCAGAAAATACGTTTTGTGGGTCATGGAATTGGGCTTGAACTGGATGAGTACCCTTTCCTTGCAGCAGGCCAGAAAATGATCCTGGAGGAGGGTATGACAATAGCCGTTGAACCCAAGCTCATTTTTCCGGGCAAGGGTGTGGTCGGAATTGAAAACACCCATCTTGTCGGAAAAGACGGACTCATTCAGCTCACCGTCGCAGATGAACGGATTGCTATCGTTTAAAAATTCTTATTTGTTGAAATGTCATCTTTCTTACTCTTAATCAATTTATGGCGGTATCGTATTTCAGGACGCTCTTCGGAGCGGTCTGACAAATCAACCTGTTAATCCTGTCAGATAAGTTTTTATCTTCATGAAAAACAGATTGTGTGGTATATGAAAGAAAGGTCTCTGGTCTCTGGTCTCTGGTCTCTGGTCTCTGGTTTATGGTCTCCGGTTTATGGTTCGTTGTTCGTACTTAGCACATCGAATATCAGACATATGAAAAACATACTTGTAACAGGCGGCTGCGGTTTCATAGGTTCAAACTTTATCCGCTACATTTTAAATGAGACGGATTTCGGGGGCCGCATTATAAATGTCGACAAACTCACTTATGCAGGGAACCTTGAAAATCTTGCCGGAGTCGAAGAGGCTTTCCCTGAACGATACTATTTCAGCAGAACCGATATATGCGATCTTATCGAGATGTCGGCAATATTTGAAATGTATGAAATCGACGCCATATGCCATTTTGCCGCCGAGACGCACGTTGACCGCTCAATAACCAAACCCTCTGAATTTATCCATGCCAACATTGTCGGCACATTCTGCCTCCTTGAGCTTGCAAGGCTGCGCCGCAGCAAACTCTCCCTTTTTCACCATGTGAGCACGGACGAGGTTTTCGGATCACTCGGCAAAGCCGGATACTTTACCGAAAACACGCCGTATAATCCAAGCAGCCCTT
>CAZOEH010000584.1:0-1908 GCA_964578785.1 uncultured Desulfonema sp.
AATGTGGGACAGGTTATATTAAACCTCGAGATCCAAAACGGCGGCCTGCATACGAGAACCGCCATGATCAAGGAATTGCAGGTTCATCCTGTTTCCAGAAAATATCTGCATGTCGATTTCTATGAAATTGCCATGGACAGAAAGATAAAGGTTAAGGTTCCGGTTGTCACCAGAGGAATTGCAAAGGGCATCGATTTCGGAGGCATGCTCCAGGTTATCCAGAGGGAAATAGAGGTGATGTGTTTGCCTGTCGGAATCCCTAAAACAATCGAGATTGAAATTTCCGAACTCAATATCGGCGATTCAATACATGTAAGTGACATTGCGCTTCCAGAAGGCGTTGAGCTTCCTGCGGATGTGAATTACACCGTAGTAACCGTTCTTGCGACCAAGGCTGAAGAAGAAAAGGTTGCTGAAGAGGAAGGCGAGGTTGCAGAAGAAGCTGAAGCCAAGGAAGAAACAAAGGCCGGCGGGAAGGAATAACAAACAGAATAATTTATGCCAGATAAAAGAGTTTGCCTGATTGCAGGATTGGGTAATCCCGGTGATACATATGCCAGAACCCGCCATAACTCAGGCTTTATGGCGGTTGATGCATTGTCTGAGGAATTTTCGATTCCGGTCGAGAAAAAAAAGTTCGAAGCGGTATATGGACGCGGGACAATAAATGGAATTGATGTTGTTCTGGCAAAGCCGATGGCCTACATGAACAGGAGCGGTCCCCCGGTTCAAAACCTGTCAAATTATTTCAGAGTTTTACGCAAGGATTTGCTTGTAATTTATGACGACATTGACCTTGCTTTCGGAAGATTGAAAATCAATGTAAAAGGGGGAGACGGAGGTCACAAAGGCATAAGATCGATAATAGATTCTTTTGGAGGAGATGATATCCCAAGGCTCCGAATAGGGGTCGGGCGTTCCGGATCCGGGATCAGTGTTTCCGATTATGTTCTCGGCAGATTCAGCGATAAGGAAAAAGAGGATCTTGACCGGATGATAAAAACGGCCAGGGATGCCGCAGTTACAATTCTTTGTGATGGGATAACGGAAGGGATGAACAGGTTCAACGATAAAAGAATCATAAGTGAAAGCGGTAAGGTGTAGAGAAGGTAAAAAAAGGGTTCGAGGATTCAAGGGACCAGGGGTTCAAGCGGTAGAAAACCAGAGGTCAGATACCGGAAAATAGAGAAATAAACAGATACAGTAAAATAAAGGATTGGCGAGCCCTTAAGGCGCTAATCCTTTTTTATTTGCTTGTTTACGAAAAGTATGTTAAATATAAAACCGTTTTTACACAGAAACAGACGTTTTAAATAAACTTTGTATCATGGAGTAACTTAAAAATATTATGAGCCCAAAAATAAACGGTAAACAGGTTAAAGTTCAGGTACAGGCCAAAAGAAAAGATGTGCGTGAGTTCCGTGTGGGAGATCTTGCAGTATATCCGGCGCACGGAGTCGGGAGAATCGAGGCAATTGAAAATAAGATAGTAAACGGTGAAAAGCACGATTTCTATATAATAAAGGTTCTGGAAAACGGCATGGTTATCATGATCCCGACATGGAACGTAGATTCGGTCGGATTAAGGGATGTAATAAGCGAACGTGAAGTACCAAAGATTTATGAGTTCATGAGAAACAAGAAAGATTTACCGGTTGACAGCCAGACATGGAACCGCAGATACAGGGATTACATGGATAAAATTAAAACCGGTTCACTCTACGATGTCGCGGAAGTTTTCAGGGATCTTTATCTTTTAAAACTTACAAAGGACCTTTCTTTCGGAGAGCGGAAGCTTTATGATACAGCTCAGACTCTCCTGGTCAAGGAACTTTCAACTGCAAGAAACACCAGCGAAGACAAGATATTTTCAGAGATCGAATCTTTGTTTGTTCATGACAAGCAAAG
>CAZOEH010000585.1:0-1906 GCA_964578785.1 uncultured Desulfonema sp.
CGCTGATCCTCCAATAATCGGCTCACCGGCTCTTATATAATCGCCCTCGTAAACATTAATGTGTTTGCCGCGCGATACCAGATATTCCTTCTTTTCCCCGAAATCTACAGGCGTTACGGTTACCTTCTGCTTACCCTTCTTGGTGCTCTTTGAAATGGAAACATAACCGTCTATTTCGCTCAGGATCGCTATATCCTTGGGTTTCCTGACTTCAAAAAGCTCCGCAACCCTCGGAAGACCTCCTGTAATATCCTTCGTCTTTGTGGTTGCCCTGGGAAGTTTTGCGATTACATCGCCGGCTTTTACCGGATCCCCTTCTTCAACCATCAATGCCGCATCTATTGGAAGAATATAACGGGCCATCCCTGACGATTTCGGAAGTTTAGCAGTTTTACCTTCTTTGTCTTTTATTGAAATTCTCGGCCTGACCTCTGCACCCTTTGATTCAATAATAGTCCGGCTCGACTTTCCGGTCACAGGGTCGACCTTCTCCTTCATTGTCTTTCCGGGGACAATATCCCCGAATTTAACCGTACCATCAACCTCTGTAATTATAGGGGTTGTAAACGGATCCCAGGTTGCTAGGAGATCACCCGGTCTTCCCGCTTCAGCATCAGGCCCTTTAACCTTCTGACCGTCCTTTACCATTATGTGCGCACCGTAAATAACGGGACAGCTTTCAAGCTCACGGCCGGTATCGCTCACAATCGTAAATTTGCCGCCACGGCGGTTCATTACGATATACTGGTTTTCAATAAATTTAATGGTTCCATCGACTCTTGCCCTGATATCAGCCTGTTCAACCCTCCGGCTTGCAGTGCCTCCGATGTGGAACGTACGCATTGTCAGCTGCGTTCCCGGTTCGCCGATAGACTGGGCGGCAAGAATTCCCACAGCCTGTCCAAGCTCAACAGCGCCGCCGTGTGAAAGATCCCTTCCATAACATTTTGCGCATACCCCCTGCCTTGATTTGCATGTAAGAACGGACCTGATCCTTATGCTTGTTATTCCGGCATCTTCTATTCTTTTCGCCGACTTTTCATCAAGCTCATCACCTTTTTTAACAAGAACATCATCCGTGAAAGGGTCAATAATATCATCTACCGCTACACGCCCCAGCACTCTTTCACCAAGGCGCTGAATCACCTCTCCGCCTTCAACAAGAGGCTCCACATCAACTCCCATCATTGTGCCGCAGTCGTTCTCCATAACTACACAATCCTGGGCAACATCGGCAAGCCTTCTTGTCAGGTATCCCGAGTTCGCCGTTTTAAGAGCGGTATCGGCAAGACCCTTTCTTGCACCGTGAGTCGAGATAAAATACTGGAGGACGGAAAGGCCTTCCCTGAAGTTTGCGCTGATGGGCGTTTCTATAATTTCTCCGGACGGTTTGGCCATAAGACCACGCATACCGGCCAGCTGGCGCATCTGGTCCTTGCTCCCTCTTGCACCGGAATCAGCCATCATGTATATGGGGTTAAAGCTTTCTTCGTAAACCGGCTTCCCCTTCTTATCCATCACCGGCTCTCCGCTGCTGTCTTTCAGAGGTTCAACCTTCATCGCCTCCATCATCTCGTTGGCCACATCATCGGTTGCTTTCGCCCATATATCGACCACCTTGTTGTATTTCTCGCCCTGGGTTATAAGCCCTTCGGTATACTGCCGGCCGATTTCCGAAACTTTTCTTTCGGCTTTCCTGATAATCTCCTCTTTTGCCGCCGGAATGATCATATCACCTATCGATATTGAAAGTCCGGCCTCCGTAGAGTACCGGTAACCGATATCTTTGAGCCTGTCCGCGAGAACAACCGTAGCCTTGGGACCCAGATTTCTATAGGCGTAATCGACAAGATCCCTTAAAGACTTTTTATCCTGAACCCTGTTGACGGCTTCAAAAGGAATCTCG
>CAZOEH010000586.1:0-420 GCA_964578785.1 uncultured Desulfonema sp.
AGAGCAGATCCCTGCGCACATCCGGATGCTGAATAATCGGCACCGGCTTGGCGTCGGGGTCCTTCTTCTCCCAGACCAGGGCGCTCTGAATCCGCTCCTTTGCATAAGCGACGGAATGCTCCAAAGCAACAGAGGAGAGACACAGGCCCTGCAGCCCGACACTGAGACGAGCCTCGTTCATCATCAGGAACATTATTTTCATCCCTTCGCGCTCGTTTCCCAGAAGCTCCCCTATGCACTTGTTATCGTCGCCGAAGTTAAGGGTGCAGGTAGATGAACCATGAATGCCCATTTTGTGTTCGATGTTGCCGGTATGAACATCGTTCAGCTCTCCGCTGCTTCCGTCTTCGTTCACCTTGTATTTGGGAACGATGAAAATGGAGATGCCGCTTGTCCCCGCAGGATCCCCTTCTATTCTTG
>CAZOEH010000586.1:430-1906 GCA_964578785.1 uncultured Desulfonema sp.
CTGCCCGCGCCAGGCTCTGTAAGACACATTGTGCCCCCCCACTGTCCTGCGTACATCTTTTCCATGTATTTTTTCTTCTGTTCTTCCGAACCGTACTCCTCAATCAATTTGCCGGCGCCATGGGTAAGCCCGGAAAGCATCGAAAATGAGACATTCGCTGCGGTCATTGTCTCCTGGCAGGCCTCATACAGCGCTATCGGCATCCCCTGACCGCCTACATCCGGGGATTCGTTGGCAATCATCCATCCCCCTTCGTTGAACTTCTTATAGGCGTCATGATAGCTTTTCGGGGCATAAACAATCCCGTCCTTGAAGGTGCATCCCTCCCTGTCGCCTTCAACATAAGTGGGGAGAATCACGTTGAGCGCCATCTTTTCCGCCTCCGCGAGAATCATCAGCGCATCGTCTTTGGAAAAGTCCTTGAACGCCTCCGTTTTGAACAATTTTTCAATTCCCAATTGTTCAAAAAGAATGAAATGCTGATCCCTGCCATTTACCAGTAAGTTACTCATAAGCTGACCCTCCTTTAATTTTACAATATAATCTGACCATTAATATGACTTCAGACCGTTGCCCCGGTAACAACCGGCAGCTTAAACAGGCGCTTCCGCACTTTTAAGACCACGAATAAATGTCTCCATCCCCTTTTTTACAGTGCTTCTGATCACATCGTCCCTTTTCTCTTCATTAATTGTAAATATGTACAGCGAGATTATGCCGTTCAACATACCCCAAAAGGCATTCCGGTTCTGGCGGAGATTAATCGTTCCGGGAAATTCACCCCGCCCGATGCCGTACTCAAATATCTGTTCAACGATATCGATAGTTTTATTCATTGTTTTTATGGATTCTTCATAAAGCTCATCGGGAAAATTCATGCCTGTGGCGCGGATCATGAAGTTCATGAGGTTTCTGAAGAATTCCCGCTCAGTGAGGAAGAACTCAACGTAAATGTCCGCAAACTCAAGAAGCGCCTGGGAGGCGTTTGCCGAGTTTTGCAACAGCCCCGTAAATCGATCGTGAAATTTTCCCAGATCGCTCAGCACTATGTGGGCATAAATCTCTTCCTTGCTGCTATAGTGCAGGTAAATTGCACCCTTGCTAAGTTCAGCCTTGCTGGCGATACTATCAACGGTAACAGCTTTAAAACCTTTTTCCAAAAATAACTTCCGTGCGGCCTTTATTATCGAACCCTTGCGATTTTCCCGTTCCCTTTTTCTGCGGTCTTCAAGTCCCACGATCCACACCTCTATGCAAAGACGATTTGTTTAAATTTTGCACCCGAAGTTAATAACTAACGATCCCGATTCTTAAGTTTCAAGCTATCCATGATGGCTATCGATAAACAAACAATGCGCAAAGAGACATCTTTCGGGAAGGCCATCTACGCATTAAAACAGAAATCTTTTATCTGAACTACGGTCAATATATGACTGACGGTCACGTTTGTCAGCCATACTCCCATATAATTTGGCT
>CAZOEH010000587.1:0-1890 GCA_964578785.1 uncultured Desulfonema sp.
CATTTCAAAATGAAATTATATCAAACAGGGTGTAATAATCAAATGATTTTCAATTTGAAATGGCAAACGCCCTTGCGGACGCCTTGATAGGGATCGGAAGGTAAGAAATACTGGCTAAAAGCATGAAAAATATTCCAGGCCTCTTCTTCATTTCCCCTTGACTTAATCCACGATTTCATTATATTACATCACTAGAAAACATCTGCAAAAAATAAGAATATTGTGATATGCAGAATTTCTTCTGTGCTTTTCATTTATTATAGAATTATTTCTGTATAATCAATAGTTATGTTTCATCTAAGGAGTGAAACTTGAAAGGGCAATGGATAGGCAGAATAAAAGGCGATATCCAAGGTCAGATTATTATAAATATCGACGATATCGAATCATATAAAAAAGAAAAAGAAACCCAAAAAAAGTGTAGCTACCTCACGGCAATAGATATTCCTGTTTTGGAAAGAAATAAAGTTATGCAGGAGCTTTCTTTTATGGGGATTACAGCCGGTTCAATGTTTCCAGGCCTGGATGGTGCATGTGAGGAGCTTAGAGAAAAAATGTTTAATGAATAAGCATAACACGGGGCTTGACGAGGATGCACCAAAAAGCCGGCGCACCTGTCAGCCATTAGACCTCAAGGAGTTCGTGGTGAGCGCTATTGATCTCGTTATGACCCGCCAGCTGGACTGGGCTAAGCGTAACGGCCTTACCCCGGGCAGTAACGGCTACCTTCCCTCGGTCCGTGAGAACCTTTTCGCTCCACTTAACGCCGAAACCGAAGCTGAGTTTGGTGCTGGGGCCGGGAACGAGTTGTCGGATAGACCGGGTAAGCCCGCGAAAATGCGGGCCGTGCACTCGTCATCCGCTCTTGTTTGTAACGTGTTCGATCATTGGCGCCGGCCTGATCCAGGTGCAATTAGTCGCGCCCTCGGAATTCCTCACGTCCCAGCAGCAATTTACTTTGAAGCCCAACTACCGACGGGTCTCCGCGGAACCCCACCTACGCTAGACCTCCTCGTTCTAGGGTCTGGCGACCTCGCCTGGGGCATCGAGTCGAAATTCACGGAACCATTCCAGGCCAATGAGAAGCGAACCACGTTTGCACAGTCCTACTTCGAGAACGAAACCGGCCTTTGGGCAAAGCTTGGGCTACCGAGATGCCAAGCGCTGGCTGACCAGCTGAAGGATGGCCGTTTCAACTTCCGTCATCTGGATGCCCCGCAACTGCTGAAACACTCGCTCGGCCTTCGTCGAAAGTACCCGAGGGGAAGACTGTTACTTCTGTGGTACGACGTTGATGCCCCTGAGACGAAGGCTTTCGCTGATGAAATCCAAGCGTTTGCACAGTCCGTTGACGAGGAGATTGGCTTCCGAGCTATCACATATCAACAGGTCTTCGCCTTCCTTGCAACTGAGCCTTCCGTTGCACCTGCCTATGTCGAATACATCCGCAACCGGTATTTTGTGGTCTAACATCGGCTTCAGCTGCCCGCAACAGCAAGCGCAGCACAACTGTTGCGGGTCAGCGCAAGCCGGGCGTTAGAGATTCTCAATGAGTTTCTGGAATACGTGGAAATCAGTTTTTGTGATTTTTAACAACAACGCCCTTTCTTCAATTCCTGTCGAATATCAGATGCTTTCAAATACCATTGAATTTCCTGTCCTTTTCTGATACTATTTTTCTAACTTTGTATGCACCCTGAGTTCATATAAATCAGAGGAATGTGTTCTGTGCTGGTTCTGGCTTGAAGCCTGAACCGAAATGTTTCGGTTCAATCGAGGGCGATTGAACCAGCAAAAAGGCAAAAAATCCCCCTTAAAAAAGGGGGCTGGGGGGTTGTAAACTTGCCGACGTGAAACTCGTTTTCGTGAATACGGGGAATGGGGAATAGC
>CAZOEH010000588.1:0-1889 GCA_964578785.1 uncultured Desulfonema sp.
GTCAATATCTTAAACCAGGTGCGTATCTTGGATATGTTGTAGGCGACCAGGCATCATATCTCCAAGTCATGATCCGAACCGGACAATTATTATCGGATATTGCTCAGTCTTTAGGCTACCGCGTAGATAGAATTGATCTTTTTCGCACGCGATTAGCAACCGCAACACGCAAACAACTACGAGAAGAGGTCATCGTGTTGCAATGGCCCGGTAACGGGCAAGGAGTTAATCATGGCAAAGGATAGCAATCGTTATTCAAGACTTAAACAATTTTCAGATACAAGTATAAAAAGGGCTTGCGTGAAGTGCCTTTCCGAAGGGAGGATTTGGTTACCACTGCCGCTAAGCTTGGCATTAAGCTGCCGAAGAACCTCGGCGATATAGTATACAGCTTTCGCTATCGAGCCGCTTTGCCCAAATATGTTCGTGAACGCGCGCCGGAAGGTGAAGAGTGGGTCATTCGCCCAACAGGGCTGGCGCAGTATAAGTTCTCACTCACTACAATGCCTCGAATACTGCCGAACTCGCTTCTGGCAGAGACCAAAATACCGGATGCGACTCCAGGAATTATAGCAATGTATGCTGTCAATGATGAGCAAGGGCTTTTAGCGAAGCTAAGATATAATCGTCTCATAGATATATTCACTGGAATTACATGCTATTCTTTGCAGAATCATTTGCGAACCACTGTGCCTGGAATGGGGCAAGTGGAAACAGATGAGATATACGTAGGCGTGGATCAACGAGGGGCGCAATACGTGTTTCCAATCCAAGCTAAAGGCGGCACAGATCAGCTTGGTGTGGTGCAGATTGAACAGGACTTTGCTCTATGCTCAAACAAGTTTCCTCAATTGATATGTCGTCCGATTGCCGCGCAATTCGTCGAAGATAATATCATCGCGCTATTTTCGTTTGAGGAGGGCGAGAACGGTGTCGCCATTTGTGATGAAAAGCACTACAGGCTCGTTCCACCGGAGCAGATGACTGATGCAGATTTAGAAAATTACCGGAAGCGAACAAATAAGACCGCCTAACATCAAGATGCTCAACCAGACTGCTATTCCATTTCGCTTTAAACCGTCAGTGAGTTTGGCCGTTAACCTTTGGTAGCAATTTTATTATAAAGGGGAAATATGCCAACAACCATTACAGCTCTAATCATCATAATTGTTGCTATCTTTCCAGGAGTATTGGGCAATAAAGTGTACCAAGCGATCGTTGGAATTAATTGGAGAGACAAAGAATTCCAAGTTATTCTCAGGCTTGCTGGTTTCAGTATTGTCGGTGCAGTCTTATATTCAATTGTTGCTGATTGGGCGAGATTTCTTCCCCTTCCTTTACATCTAATACCAAGCTCTTATGAGTCTCTTTCTGATAGCCCAGAAAATTTATTAAATATTATTTATCCATACATGGGCCACTTAGTCGGAGGTTTTATCGCGGGTGTTTTGGCTGCATTGACTATGCTTTTGTTAGCAAAATTTTCTTCAACAACTGCATATCCAGCTGCATGGGACGATTTCATAAGAAAATGTGTGTCAAAACATTGGGTTATTATTGGCCTGAAAAATGGCGACGTTTACGCAGGTAAAATTAAAACTGCTGATTTGTCTGTTTCAAGCGACGAAAGAGATATAATCCTTGAGGAACCATGTTTATATGAAAATAAAACTGGAAACTATAGATCGCTAAACTACCAATATATATTTATTCCCTCTGAAAATTTATATTCATTAGCTGTTGTATATGATTCAAAGTTAGACAAACGCATAATCACCGTCGGTGAAAATCTTTTTTAAGGAGAAGATGACAATGGTCAAAGAAGAACCAATAAAACCACCGCCTAGCCCAAAACCTCCGGCTCCTATCCCCGATAAACACAGAGGCGG
>CAZOEH010000589.1:0-1887 GCA_964578785.1 uncultured Desulfonema sp.
CAAAGTTAGCAGGCGGCTTCATATTTTTCAAATCAGGCTTCTTCATATTTGTCATTTCCGTGCAACAACAATCAACCTTTGTGAGTCAGGGCCATACTCATTCCCTTCCAGGTCGCCGAACAAGGACACTTTTTTAAAGCCGACACTCATCAGTTTTTCTTTCAACTCCTGACCCGAGTATACGGTGTGAGAAAATGAATACCTGAATTCCACCTCGATTTTAGTACCTACAATTCGATTTCTGATCTAAAACCATATTTTATCTGATTTTTCAGAGATAAAACCGTAAACACACACAACTTTTTGCAACCACATAAAGGGTTGACTTTTAATGGTGTAGGTAGTATATTACTACCTACAATGAGCTTTATTAAAAGATTTAAAAAGGGCGGCAGCGTCTATCTCGCAGAGGTAGAAAGCAAACGGATACGTGGGCAAGTCGTTACACGCTATATTCGGTATATTGGAAAGGAAATTGATGGCAAAACGGTTCTTTCAACATCCATGTCCGATGTTCAAGTGGATCAAGTTAAGTTGTACGGGCCGTTGGTTGTCTTGAACTGTTTGGCTCAGGAAATAGGCTTGTCGGAACTGGTCGGTGACTATGGTAATGAAATCTTAAGCATGGTCTATGCCCATTGCTTGAACTACGAGAGTATCAATCAAATGCCAGGATGGTTTGAAAAAACCGATCTCAACATGCTTTTGGATTTAGATGGACTCACCGAAAAACGATTATTCAATGCGTTGGACTCATTGGAAAGATTGGATCCTGATGCTGTGCAAATCAAAATATTCGAAGCTGTAAAGAAACTGTATCATATAAAAGATTTTGGCGTGGTTTATGATGTGACCAACACCTATTTGTATGGCAAGAAGTGCCTCATGGGCAAAGAGGGAAAAGACAAAGAAGGCGTAAGAGGGCGCCCCCTAATTCAAATAGGTCTGGCCGTGACGAAAGATGAAGGTATCCCCGTCTTTCACAAGACCTTTGATGGTAACATTCATGATTCGAAGACCTTCCAGGATGTGATTACGTCATTTGGGCAATATGATTTGAAGCCAGGGGGGCTATGCGTTTACGACCGTGGAATTACATCGGGTCGTAATATATTCGATGTAAAAGCTTTAAAATGGGACACTCTTTGTGGAGTTGCTTTTAACCCCAAGTTGGAAAGAATATGGCGTGAGGTTCTGTCCAAGGGAAAATTAACTCAGTTCGATAATCGTGTCCGTTTAAATGAGACAATTTTTTATGTCATCACAAAACCTTACAAGATTGGTGGTGTCCAAGGCCACCTGGCGCTTTGTTTTAATGAGCGGCAACAACGAAAATTAAAAGAGTCTCGTTACGATGAAATCGTTGAGGCACAGGCACTTATAAAGAGCAAGAAAGCGTTCAAGGCGGGTTTGGAAAAATACTTTGACAAGAACGGGGAAATTCTGAAATCTCAATTAGCTCTGGCAGAGGAGTTTGATGGTTGCTCCTCAATATTTTGTACACGCCATATGCCAAAAGGCGAGTTGATTCGTCTCTATTTTGATAAGGATCTTGTTGAGAAAGCTTTCCACAGCATCAAAGGAATCACGAACCTCCAACCCATAAGACATTGGCTATCGAATCGGGTTCGGGCACACGTCTTTATTTGTTACCTATCCTATCTGTTGCTCTCTCTCTTAAAATATCGATTGAAAAAGATTAATATTACGTCACAAGATGCGCTGCGAGAATTGGAAACCATGTATAAGGTTTACCTTAGGGATTCTAAAGGTATTTTCAAAATGTCTCGGGTTGTCACTCTCACGAAAAAGCAAGAGCTGATTCTGAAGGCCGTCAACAAGAAGCTTCTCAAGTTGTAGGTACCAAAATCGAGGTGGAATTCAGGT
>CAZOEH010000590.1:0-1883 GCA_964578785.1 uncultured Desulfonema sp.
TCAATTATTTCCACAAAATCACCTATCATCTTGGGAAGCTTGTCGTATTCATCTATCGCGATCTCAAACTGTGCGACCCGCTCGTTTTCAAGAGCCAGGCTCTGAAGAGCCTCTCCGATCTTTTTCATTCTTATGCTTGCAAGCTCGCTTCCTTTCACAAAATGGCACTGGTAATCATCACCGTGCCTGCAGCCAAGGAGAAAGACACCGTCCATTCCCTGTGAAAGAGCATCCTTTATCCATATGACGTTTACCGAGCCAAGACATCTTACAGGGATAAATCTTACGATATGCGAATAATTAAGCCTGTTCATGCCGGCAATATCAAGAGCCGGATAAGCATCATTTTCACAAACAAGGGCAAGAATTCTTAAAGGCGGATCGTCAAAGTCATTTTCAGAAGGAACCTTAATCGCCTTTACCATGGATCCGATGCTGTCGATATTGTAATCGGCAAAACCTATAATCCGCTCAGGGCAGGCTCCCATACAGGTTCCGCAGCGTCTGCATCGGGTCGGATTAGGCTTTGGCGTGCCTTTTTCATCATCATCCAGAGCGCCGAAAGGACATTCCTCCGTGCAGCGCTTGCACTGGGTGCATCTCTGGAAGAAAAAGTCTGGAAACGACATATCTCCCGATCTGGGATGAACCGAAACACCCCTGTTGGAAGATTCGATGCATTGAATCGCTTTAAGTGCTGCTCCCGCTGCATCTTCAATTGTCTCTTCCATGGTCATGCTTCTGCGGATACATCCTGCGGCATAAACGCCGGTTCTCTGGGTTTCATACGGGAAGCATATGAAATTTGAATCGGTATATTTGTCAAAAAGGGCAATGTCTCGAAACCCGGGACCCTGTCTGTAAGCAAGATTTATGACGGGGTCATCAGCGGTCACAGGAACCATTCCTGTAGCCAGAACAATCATATCCGCCTTAACCTTTATCTTCTCGCCCAGCAGGGTATTGTCGGCCTCAACAATCATCCCGTCACCGTTTTTTGAAACACTTACTACTTCTCCCTTTGTCAAAAAGATGCCGGGATCCTGCTGGATGCTTTTATAAAAATTTTCCATAAGTCCGGGTGTCCGCATATGCTGATAGATGACGTAGGCTTTCCCGTCCGGATAATCTTCACGGACGTATTTTGCCTGTTTCAGCGAAACCAGGCTCATTACCGATCCGGAATAAGCGAAATCATTGTCGCTTCCTTTTCCGGGGCTCTGGACAAAAACAACCGACTTGGCATCTTTTCCGTCCGAAGGTCGTGTTATCTTTCCTTTTGCTGCGATCTCCTCAAACTGAGTATTCGTAACAACATCAGGGAGCTCACCGAATCCAAGATGGGCAAATTCATTTTCCGCAGCCTTGTAAGGTCTCCATCCGGCTGCAAGTATAACTGCGCCGAATTTTACGCCGTTCGGATCAAAATTGAGAATGTCTGTTTTACCTTTATTAAATTCCTTGTACAGCTCTATCTGTTTATCCTTATCGAACTCTTTCCCGTTCGAATCAACTTTCATTTCGGCAGGGAGCGGAAAAGGAACATCAAATTCAATATTTTCTCCGGGTTTCTTTAATGTAACGGTAAAATCTCCGGGCTGACCGGCTATTCTGGCAACAACAGTGTTCGTTTTAACTGTTATGCCGGGTAATGCTTCAAGCTCTTTTAGCTTGCCTGAAATAACCGGAGGAATAATATTTTCAAACGGATTTTCGACCGGAAGCTGCTTGCGCACTTTTGCAGCGTATCCTCCCAGAGAACTTTCTTTTTCCACAATTGTTACTTCATAACCGGCCTTTGCGGCATCTATTGCTGCTGAAATACCAGCTATACCGCCGCCGATAACAAGTATCTTCCTGCAAAAAGCGTCCAGCTTATAAGG
>CAZOEH010000591.1:0-1876 GCA_964578785.1 uncultured Desulfonema sp.
AGGATTTTGCCTGCCCGCTTGAGTCGGGACAGGCAATAAGCCATTGTCTGTGCAGAAGGAGACAAATCCGGTGGAGAAAGAAGATGTAACCTGTAAAGTGATCGGTTGCACATAAAAAAACATCCTGTAAATCCTGTCAGATAATTTTTTATTAGCGAAGAACCTTATGTTTCAGGATGCTTTATGTAAATGGATTTTATCGAGTGTTCCATTTTTTCTATGAGAGGGAGAAGGGTAGATTCGCTGTTTGCCGAGATGGGAATGGCGTCATGGATGCGGCATAATTTTTCCACAGTCTCTTTATCCGCAAGATCCTGCTTGTTTAATACCCTGAGTATAGGGATATTGTCCAAATTGAGATCCGACAACAGTCTTTCAACCGACTCTATCTGATCTTCAAAACGGGGATTACCTATATCTATTACATGGAGCAGGAGATCCGCATTATTCAGCTCTTCAAGTGTTGCACGAAAGGCGACAAGCAGGTCCTTCGGGATATTTTTGATAAAACCGACCGTGTCGGTTATTATTACTTCGGTCTCTTTCGGGAATTTGAGCCGCCTGCTTGAAGGGTCGAGAGTTGCAAAGAGTCTTTTTTCGGCAAGGACTTTGCTTTTTGTGAGCGTATTTAAAAGGGTCGATTTGCCGGCATTGGTATATCCGATTATTGAAATTACGGGCAGACTCTTCTTGCTCCGTTTCGCTCTTTGCTGCTGGCGTTGCCGGATCACCATTTCAATGGCTTTTTCAAGCCGGTTTATACGATCCCTGACCTGCCTGCGGTTTAACTCAAGTTTTGTTTCCCCGGGGCCTCTTCCACCTATGCCGCCCGTTAAACGGGACATGGCGGTATTTTTAGTTACAAGTCGGGGCAGCAGATATTTGAACTGGGCCAGCTCAACCTGAAGCTTGCCTTCCCTGGTCCGGGCTCTCTGTGCGAATATGTCGAGAATAAGCTGTGTCCTGTCGATCACCTTTATATCCGTCTGATCCGTTATCGACCTTATCTGCGACGGATTGAGTTCCTGGTTGAAAACCATCATGGTAGCGTTCTTTTGAAGCGCTAAAAGGGAAAGTTCACCGAGTTTGCCGTATCCCATCAGAAATCTTGAGTCCGGTCTGCTTCTCAGCTGGATTACGGTTTCAAGTACTTCAATGCCTCCCGATAACGCAAGCTCCTTTAACTCGTCCATTGAATCCGCAGCTTTATCCTTCGAATCGGTCGAAACGCCTACAAGGATAGCCCGTTCCCCGGTCTCTCCAGCCCGGTACACGGGTTTTGCCTGTGCAAGTTCGGTTTCTATAGCCTGAATCATTTCAATGCACCCTATATCAAGCAGGTGCGGTTTAAGGGGAGGGAGAATATGCCCGATATGAATTTCATGGGGCTCTCCGTCTTTTTTTAATGTTACGGCGGCCATCATGTCGAGCTTCAACAGCGCAAGATCTGTGAGATCATCTCTTGAGAGAGGTTCGTTTTTCAGGTGGGTATGAACACATCTTAAACCGTTTAACCTTCCGGAAGCTGTCCTGTAATCGCTCAAATCGGGTATTACGATGCGCCTGTTGTCTCCGACTATAACGCATGTTATCCTTCCCTGACGATCGATGAGAAGACCTGTCTGGCGTCGTATCTCGGCTGAAAGGAGACAAAGCTCGCGTGCGGTTTCAGGTGTGATCAGATATTCCGGAGGTATGCGCCGGCGGTAAAGGTTTTCAAGTCTCCGGATCTGGCCGGCTTTAAGACCTGATGTGTTTCCGGAGAGTTTTTTCATTTCCTTCGTCAGCCATCCTTCGTTCCAAGGCTTTTACATACCATCTGATATGGGCCAGGGTTGGATATTGGTATATATGACTTTTTGCGAAGCCGTCAATT
>CAZOEH010000592.1:0-1869 GCA_964578785.1 uncultured Desulfonema sp.
GATTGAAGTTGGCTATCTGGCCGGTTGTGCCGTCCGCTTTCTCAAAACTGCCGATTCTCGTTTGTGTATTACCTTCGGGGTCGGTAGATGTAGATGGAGTTGAATCCAGATTAATGGCTGTAATACCCGCATCTGATAAACTCTTGAGTTCATCTTCTGAGCTGTAGCCATCTCCGTCAACATCCTGCCATACTTTGAGTTGTGAATATGCCGCATCATTTGAATCTATCTTTCCGTCGAGATTATCATCAAGATCAGCCAGAGCCTGAAAGCCGTTAGCAGCATTGCTTCCATTCTTTAATATCGTCTGGTCTCCGAACAGCTCTTTCCCGCTGTCTATCATTCCATTGCCGTTTATGTCTCTGACAAGAAGCCCGTCATCCGGATTCACCCAGCCGGTCTGCTCAGCAAGGCCATTTCCATCATGGTCGAAGCGCACTTCATTTATAACATTAATTGTTTCTACCCCGTCTCCATCGAGATCAAGGACAAGAGGATCTCTGCGCATGGGTGGCTCTGCGGTAAAGGCAGAGTAAAAAAACTGTATTACACGCTGTAAATATACATTCAACGATGGATAATGAGGAATTCCATTTTGACGGTCGTACGAACCCCATGCCTTGTTATCTCTAAAACCATCTTTTACCGGAGTCGGCAAACCGGCTACTATTAAAGCAGTATCTACTGCGCTGTTACAATTATCAGTAAATGGTCGGTAAGGAAATTTGGCGGCTTCGATTTTCATCATCGTTTCTTTAATCTTAGCCCAAGCGTCTGATAAATCTTCTTGCTGAGCAATTATTTCTGAGGGATCATCTTTCTCTTTGTCATAGTCTACAAATTCGCCTTCTTTATAAGGGCCAAAAGTTGCTATAAGGTCACCTTTGAACGAATCTTCATCCGCAATACCATTAGGACCCATCCGAGCACCCCATTTTTCTCCATTTGAGTCGGTATAAACAAGATATTTATGGTATGAGCCATATTTAAGTTTATAATATCCAACTTGAATAGTTTCCATCTATGCCTCCAATTATACATTTAATATTCCAATTCAACCGTTCATATTTGTTTTGAGACGATGTTACATTCCGTATAACCATATATATCCCTTAGACTTAATAATTTTTTCGCCGTCATCTGAATCAATAAAGATCCTTGCATGTTTCTCTACCAAAATCCCCTCATATTGGTTTTTAGCTGAGTAGCCTATCAATCTTTCTGACATTCTCGAACCAATTTTATGATCTTTATCCTTATATGGCTGTAATTTGCCATTTGGCCATTTGCGAAAGCCATTTTGTTGATACTCAAATATCTCAAATCCTTGTTCATCAAGATATTTCAGCGCCTCAGATAATTTCATGCCGGGTGGGAAATACTTCTGTACAACTTCAGACACATTATCCCTCTCTTTTGACGATATCCGCTCAGGCTTCATATATAAAGCATCCATGTCTTTGATAAGCTGGCTTTCAGTGTCACAAGCCTGAAGAAAGGTTATAACCAGTATGAGCACAACTATCTGATAAAGAATTTCATATCCCAACTTACATTTTGGGGGGAAATTGGAATCACATCTTGATCTGTAAATTAAGTTTTTCATATTCTATACTTTCCTTTCTATTTTTTTATTTGTTCTCTAAGGAAATAAAGGGAATAGGGAACAACGCTTTTTATATTTATAGTATCGTATATTAATCAGGCAATATCCTCCAACTTCCGATATTCTTTTAATTTTAAAAAATGTAACCGGGCTTTTTACCCCAAGGGGGGATGCATGGGGACATTCTATAGTCCTCACGTCAAGTATTTTTTAAAACATTCAAAATCAATAAGTTATAATCGTTGCCAAAATGCGGGCGCACT
>CAZOEH010000593.1:0-1864 GCA_964578785.1 uncultured Desulfonema sp.
TTACTGAGGATATTCTGCTGCGGACCTGGCAGGTTCGATGCGGCTTGATTATCCCTCGAATATTAAAATAATCCGCGTGCCGTGCACCGGAAAAGTAGACGTGATGCACCTTCTCGGAGCTATCCAGAGGGGAGCCGACGGAGTTTACGCCGTCGGCTGCATGGAAGGCGCATGCCATTATAATGAAGGTAATTTAAGAGCCCGCGAACGGGTTATGCACGTACAGAAACTGCTTGAAGAGGTAGGAATCGAGGGAGACAGGGTGAGAATGTATAATCTCTCTTCCGGCGAAGGTCCGACCTTTGCGGCGTATGCAAAAGAGATGACTGAACATATAAAGAAGCTTGGGCCTAACCCGTTAAGCCGCTATAAAAAAATAAAGTAGTCATCCGAATATCAAAAACGGCATAAGAAGCCGTAACGAAATGGTCAGAAATATAATGGTTGTTTCGTAACGGCTTCTAAAGAAATGGGCAAGAGCCAAAAACAAGGAGTAAATTATGGCAGAAGAACCGATTAAACTTGGCGGTAATAAAAAGAGCATGTTTATAGACAAGGTGAAGCAAATTATTCCTGACGGCGGGAACCTTAATCTTTGCCTTACCTGCGGAGCCTGTTCATCCGGTTGTCCGGCAACCGGACTCGATGGAATGGATCCCAGAAAATTCCTTCGTATGGCGGCGCTGGGGATGGATGATGAGATCGCAAAATCGGACTGGCCCTGGATGTGCACGATGTGCCAGAGGTGCGTCTATGTCTGCCCGATGAAGATCGACATACCGCAGCTGGTTTTCAATGCCCGTGGCCTTCGGCCGAGGGATCAGCGGCCCAAGGGTATCCTCGGATCATGCGATATGGCGCTTCGGAACGATAGCACCAGCGCCATGGGGACATCACCGGATGATTTCATATTTGTCGTGAATGACGTGCTCGAGGAGTTCAGGGAGGCGCAGCCTGAATTTTCTGAAATGCAGGCGCCGATAGACAAGCAGGGAGCCGAATTCTTTTTGAATCAGAATTCGAGAGAGCCGGTGACGGAGCCGAATGAAATGGTTCCATTGTGGAAAATCCTCCATCTTGCCGGAGCGGACTGGACGTACGGCAGCCATGGCTGGGCAGGAGAAAACTACTGCATGTTCCTCGCCGACAATAATTCCTGGGAAAAGATCACCCGGACAACAGTCAACCAGGCCAATAAGCTGGGATGTAAAATATTTCTCAACACCGAGTGAGGGCACGTTACATTCTCAGTCCGGGCCGGACTGAAAAAATTCAATCTGGAGCATAATTTTGAAGTAAAGAACATTTACGAATATTATGCCAAATGGATCCGTGAAGGAAGACTCAAGGTCAATTCCGACTGGAACAAAGATCTGAAAATCAAATTTACGGTGCAGGACCCCTGTCAAATAGTACGAAAGAGCTACGGCGATCCTATCGCAGAGGATCTCAGGTATGTTGTGAAATCTGTGGTCGGTGAAGAAAACTTTGTCGATATGCAGCCCAATAGATCAAACAACTACTGTTGCGGCGGAGGCGGCGGATTCCTCCAGTCGGGATTCAAGGATCAGCGTCTCGAATACGGAAAGCTGAAAGATCAGCAGATTAAAGCAACAGGCGCCGACTACTGCATTGCCGGCTGCCATAACTGCCATGCTCAGATTCATGAACTGAGCGAGCATTACGGCGGTCATTATCCGGTAGTGCACCTGTGGACACTTATTTGTCTTTCTCTGGGAGTACTCGGACCGAACGAACGGGAATACCTGGGAGATGATCTAAAAGAGGTGAATGTATTCCACCCGGAGACGGCTGAATAAGCCGCTCAAAAACGGCATAAGGAGCCGTAACGAAATAGTTCGAA
>CAZOEH010000594.1:0-1849 GCA_964578785.1 uncultured Desulfonema sp.
AAATAATCAGGGACGGCTATGCGGATATGGTAAATCTCGGGCGGGTTCTTATCGCTGATCCCGAATGGCCCATGAAGGCCTTTGACGGGCGGGCTGATGAAATCAGGCCCTGCGTTGCCTGCTCCCAGGGATGCACCGACGAAGTCTTCAGCGGACGCCCGGTATTCTGCGTCGGAAATCCGCAGGCCGGCTTTGAAGCCGAACGAAAAATTGAAAAAACGAAAGCTCCTAAGAAAGTAATGGTTGCAGGGGCCGGAGCCGGCGGGATGGAAGCCGCCATAACGGCTAAAAAGGCCGGGCACAATGTCGAACTTTATGAGAAGGATAACGATATCGGCGGCCAGCTCTGGCTTGCGGGCGCTCCGCCGCATAAGCAGGAAATATGGGAGTTTATCAGGTATTACAGGGCAATGCTGAAGAAGCATGAGATTCCGCTTTTCTTAGGCACGAAAGTGGACGCCGGATTAATCTCAAAGAAAAAACCGGATCATATCATCATAGCCGAAGGCGCCGAACCGGCTGTTCCGCCCGTTGACGGAACCGATGACCCCTGCGTTTTATCGGCATGGAAGGTTTTAAGAGAAAGTCCCCCGCTTGCAAAAAACGTCGCGATCATTGGAGGAGGGGCAGTAGGTCTGGAAACCGCTCTTTTCGTAGCGTCAAAAGGCACTCTCTCGCCTGAAATACTTCACTTTCTTTTTGCCTATGATGCCGAAACTCCGGAGCGTCTGCGGGAACTGATGTTTTCAGGCACCTATTCGGTAACCGTATTCGAAATGCTCAATAAGATCGGAAAGGATGTCGGAAAATCGACACGGTGGGTCGTTTTCGACAATCTGCAGAGATACGGTATAAAAATTATCACAGGGGCAAAGGTGCTCTCCGTCAAAAACGGCAAGGTCTCATATGAAAAAGACGGTAACAGGGAAGAATTGCAGTTCGGGAATGTGATTCTCGCATCGGGTTCAAGGCCGGTAAAGAAGCTTTCGGCCGCAGTTTCAACTCTTGGAATTCCGTTTACTACGGTAGGCGACTGTATCGCTCCGGGCAGGATAAACGACGCCATACACGGCGGTTTCCTGGCGGCGCTGAAGATCTGATACAGTAGATAGTCTCTGGTTTGTGGTCTCTGGTCTCTGGTCTCTGGTCTCTGGTTTATGGTCTCTGGTTTATGGTTTATGGTTTGTGGTTTATGGTTTATGGTTCCTGGTTTATGGTTCCTGGCTTCCGGTTCATGGTTATTTTTTTAACCAGAAACCAGGAACTGTGAACCAGAGACTTTATTTTTTCCCCTTCTCCATCTCTTCCGCCCGCAGGGTCTTTCTTAAAATTTTGCCCACGTTCGTTTTGGGAAGTTCTTTCCTGAATTCTATCTGCGTCGGAAGCTTGTATGCCGCAAGCTTTGTCCTGCAGTATTCGATCATCTCCTCCTGGGTGGCCGTTTCTCCCTCTTTAAGCACCACATAAACCTTTATCTGCTCTCCGCGGGAAGGATGCGGTATTCCTATCGCGCAGGCTTCCTGGACTTTCGGATGTTCAAAGAAGACTTCGTCCACATCCCTCGGGTATACATTGAAGCCTCCGGATATGATCATGTCTTTTTTCCTGTCGACAATGTAAAAATACCCGTCATCATCCATTTTAGCGATATCACCGGTATACAGCCAGCCGTCTATCAGAGTTTTTGCCGTCTCTTCAGGCCTGTTCCAGTAGCCTTTCATCACCTGCGGCCCTTTTACAATAAGCTCTCCCGTCTCGCCGACAGAAACATCGGTCACTCCGTCATTCAGATCAACGACCCTGCATTCGGTATCGGGGTAAGGAATCCCTACACTTCCTATTTTCTTCC
>CAZOEH010000595.1:0-1849 GCA_964578785.1 uncultured Desulfonema sp.
ATGCTGCCGCTTGGAACGGAGCCACAAATGCCGGTGATCCATGAGAAAGTCTATGCCGTGGTCCTTGGGAGAAATAGGGTAATCTATCGCGCGCTGATGGATACGTATGCCGGTAAGCGAAATTTCATATCCTCCGGGCGCGCGCGGTTCCGCTCGGACAAGCCCGGTAACCGATAGCGATGACTCCTGTGTCGCTTTGTCGCATTCGGCAAAGACTTCGGGGGAAACATCGTCCTGAAAAGCGGTACACTGGCATATGCCGCTGCCATCGCGCACGAGCAGAAAACGCAGCTTCTTGCTTCCGCGCGCGTTATACAGCCAGCCTTGAACGGTTACTTCACCGCCGGCATGATTGGATAATTCTGAGATGGATACGTTCATTATCTTTGAAATATATCATGCACCGGAACTATAAGGCAACCGGAAGGAGAAGCGGATTTTTGTGCAGAGGTCGTTTTATTCTACAATTTTGTTTCCTGCACCTGTTCGTATAATCTGTTTCTCATCTGTAATAAAAAAGGTTCGTATTCAGGCGAAGCGTAATCGCGGTACGACCACGGGTAGGTATGAAATTTGTTTTTAGAATAGCGGAGCGTAACCTCGGCATAGATGCCTTGACCCAGATATATGCGCTGGTCGCGGTCTTTGGTGGACGCGAGAATGAACTGTCCAAGCGTAAAATATCCCGGATCAAGATTAACGGGGCGGTTACCGGCTATTAAATACGATTCTTCAATTGCATTCGATTCTGTTTTACGCTCGATAAGAATATCTCTGTCAATCAGAGCGTCGAAACTCCACAATTCCCGGAGCAGCGGCGCTCCCATTTCGGCGGTATAGTAATCGGTGTAGATGAATGGAATGGGAGAGGAAGCAATATCTATACGTCCCCAGCGTTCTTCTATGGTGCGCCGTAAAGACACAACGTCAAAACGCGCATTATAAATAACACCGCAGAAGAATTTAACTTTTTGAGGAAGAGCTGTTTTACCCATAAAATTCAATTACCAATGCCGAAGGCAGAGGGGGTGAAGGCCACCTTATTTGATTCTCTCACTCCAGTATTCCAGCATTTCCCGGAATGTTTCCTCTATGGGGTATTTCGGACACCATCCGGTGTGTTCCTTAAGTTTATTATTATCTCCCGAAAGCACCGGCGTGTCATTGGCCCTTACTTTTGCAGGATCAACTACAATTTTTACCGCGAGTCCCGATATACGGATAAAGGATTCCACCAGGCTGTGCAGCAATCTGTTATCACCAGAAGAAACGTTATAAATCTCCCCACCGTTACCTTTTTCAAGAAGTGCCGTGTATGCCGCGACCGTATCGCGCACATCGAGAAAGTCCCTCCGGACATTCAAATTGCCCAGGGAGAGTTCAGGCGGCAGTTTTCCCATTTTAATAAGGGCCAGTGTTTTAGCAACATGGGGAAAAATGAACATTTCGTTCTGCCCCGGCCCTGTATGGTTGAACGATCGGCATATGCGCACATTCAGCAGACCGGAACCATGCATTTCCAGAGCGATCTTTTCCATCGCTTGCTTGCTTTCCGAATACGGGTTCTGCGGATGGGTTTCATCGGTTTCAATAAAACCATGCGCGCTGCCCGGCGTTGTATGTCCATACACTTCTCCCGAACTGATAAGAAGGCACGTTGCGCTGGAAGCATGGGCAGCTATTGCCTGAAGAAGATTGCGCGATCCGTCACGGTTCACTTTAAACGTGAGTTCAGGATTTTTATGGGAGAAGCCCACGTTGCTTATGGCCGCAAGGTGGATAACTGCCGAGGGCCGCACCTCCTTCACGAACAGAGCAAGTGCGCTCTTGTCGGTGATATCGAGATGAC
>CAZOEH010000596.1:0-1846 GCA_964578785.1 uncultured Desulfonema sp.
TTTTTTCGCACGATTTCTGGCCTTCTTTTTCGCATCTGTCTTCTATGGCGTCGCGCGCATTGATCAAAAGGTTGATGAAAACCTGTTCAAGCCGGTCCGCATCGGCCATTATCATGGGAAGATTCTCTTCGGTCTCCCAGACTACTTTTATACCTCTTACTTTGAGCTGCTGGCTGAAAATCTCAAACGCGCTTTCAAGAATCCTGTTTATCTGAATTTTTTCAAGAGTCATATCGGATTTACGGCCGAACTGCCTCATGTGGTTTATTATCTTCGTTGCCCGGTCGACATGACTGTCAATTTCTTCGGCAAGAGTTAACAGGACATCATCGGGAATGGCCTCTTTTTTCCCGACCTTCTTCATCAGAAAACTGCTTGCCGTTTTCATCACGGTCAGAGGCTGGTTAAGTTCGTGCGCGACGCCGGTTGCCATTTCCCCGAGCGTGGCCATCTTGCTTGCCTGTATGAGCTGCTGTTCGGCTTCAAGCCTTTTTGTTATGTCGCTTGTAGTAACCAGAAGGACCTTCTGTCCGGGATATTCCGAAGGGGATATCCTTATATTTACGAAAACTATGTTTCCGTCTTTCCGTATCTGTTTTATCTGATTTAAAACGGAGTAGACCCTCATCTTGAACCCGTATTTTTCTCTTTCATCTTCATTGAACATATCAAGGAATGATTTGTTTATTATTTCATTTTTTGAGAATCCGTATACTGTTGTTACGCTTTCATTGCAGTCGAGTATTTCGAGGCTGTCCATATCAAGCACGAAGACAGGGTTTGGAATATTGTTGAATATCGCATAATATTTCTTCTCCGATTTTTCCAGTTTTTCCTCGAGATGCTTTCTGTGAGTTATATCAAGGTTCATCTCCATCGTGGCAATAATTTCACCCTTTGAATTTTTTATCGGAGAAGTGTTTACAATCCAGTGCGTCAGGGTTCCGTCCTTGTTGTATCCGGTCTCTTCGCTGTAATGGGATTTGCCGTCTAAAAAAGTTTTTTCAACCGGGCAGTTTACGCATTTTTCACTGCGTCCTTTATAGACCCGATAACAGTAATCACCCGGTTTCGGCGCGAACTTCTCTGCGAACTCTCTGTTGTACTGTATAAGTTTGTAATCCCTGTCCTGAACCGTTATTATGCAGGGGACAAGTTCAAAAAGACTCTGGTATTCATCTCTTTGCCTGTTGAGTTCAGCCTGATTTTCACCAATCTCCTTTCCCATCTGATTTATGGCTGAAGCAAGCTGACCCATTTCATCGTCCTGACCGATTTCGACCTTCAGGCCGTAATCACCCTTTGCTATCCGCTTTGTTCCTTCAATGAGCTTTTTCACCGGCCTGTTTACGAACCTTAAGACAAAAACGAATATAATGGCTGAGCTTAGAATGAAAACAAACAGAGCGAGGGCCGTTATCCCCTTTTCAGTACGGAGTATCTCCTTGTCTGTTCCCTCGAGAGAAACAACAACATCCAGCGCCCCGAGGATTTTTTTGTCCGGAGGGTGAACGTGGCAACTGTCCGCCGAGCAGCTTGGTTCGTTTTCAATAGGGCTGATTATTCCAAGCAGGCGATAGCCGTTATCGGAATAAAAAATGCGGGTTCTTTCATCAAGGCCGATAGAGGCCTGCGGCGGGTCGGATCTATGGCATATATAACAGGCCTCATCTTTTATATTCGTTTTGGTGTCTATTTCGAAAACGATGTTTGAATATTTTATCTGACCTTCCTTATTATATAATCTGATATTTTCAATATCAGCCTGTTTTCCGATATTTCTTATTATCTGGTTTATATCGTCTCTTGAGTTGAGCATCATTGCATAATGGGTTCCGAGCTTGAT
>CAZOEH010000597.1:0-1846 GCA_964578785.1 uncultured Desulfonema sp.
CCTTTTTTCCCCTGCCTGATGATTTCGACTTTTGTTCCGAAATTGCGGGAGAGCTCCTCCGCAAGGCTTGAAAAATGTATGCCGTCCGTGGTGGTCTCTTTTCTTTTCGCGTTTTTATTCTTTTCAGTTTTCAGGCGCTTAACCAGGTTCTCGGCCTCCCTGACCGAAAGGCCTTTTGATATTATTGCCCTCCACGCCGCATTCTGCTGCGCCGCTGTTTCGGCTCCAAGCAGAGCCCTCGCATGACCCATGCTGACGGTTCCATCCGATATGCTTTCTTTTATCTGATTGGGAAGCTGACGAAGCCTCAGAAGGTTGGCAACTGCCGGCCTGCTCTTCCCGACACGTTTTGAGGCCTCATCCTGGGTTAATTTGAATTCGGTCATGAGACGGTGATAAGCTTCGGCCTCTTCAATGGGATTCAGGTTTTCCCGCTGTATATTCTCAATAATGGATATCTCGAGCATTTCTGCATCGGTCACTTCCCTGATTATCACGGGAACCTGCTTCAGGCCTGCCATTTTAGCGGCCCGGAGCCGTCTCTCTCCGGCTATCAGTTCAAAACCGGCCGCATTCCGCCGGACAAGAAGCGGCTGAAGAATTCCCTTCTCCCTTATGGAAAGCGCAAGTTCTTCGAGTTCCGTTCCGGAAAAATGGATCCTCGGCTGAAATTGATTGGGGTTTATAAGATCTATATCGCAACTTGTGTTTTTATCCGGCTCTTTTCCGCCGGATTCGATGCCCGGAATGAGGGCTCCAAGACCTTTCCCAAGAGCTATTTTTTTCTTTGTTATTGAACCCGGATCTCTGTTCATCTAAATCCTCTGAAATAAATTTATATAGAATATGACCTAAAGCAATATCATGAAACCGCCCCGCTCATTATCTCTTTCGCAAGGCATATATAGCTCTTTGCCCCGACGGAACCGGCATCATAAAGTATAATAGGTTTTCCGAAACTCGGAGCTTCTCCAAGCCTCACACTTCTCGGCACCATTGTCTTATATACCAGATTTTTAAAATGTTTTTCGGCATCTTCGGCAACCTGCACGGAGAGGTTGGTTCTTCTGTCATACATGGTCAGAAGTATGCCGGATATTTTAAGTCCCGGATTGAGGCTTTGCCTTATACGCTTTACTGTCTGCAAAAGCTGGCCGAGCCCTTCCAGCGCATAAAATTCACACTGGAGCGGTATCAGAAGTGAATCGGCCGCAGTAAGTGCATTCACGGTTAAAAGACTGAGGGAGGGAGGACAATCCAGAATAATATATTCGAACCGGTCTGAAACTCCGGCAAGCAGCTTTTTAAGAACCGCCTCACGTTCAGGGTGAGACATCATCTCGACCTCGAAACCAATGAGCTCGACATTTGAAGGTATCAGTTTCAAAAATTCAATTTCCGTACCGACAATAAGTCTCTCAATATCCGATTCTCCTATCATCCCGTGATAAAGGGTTTTATCTATCGCCGTTTTGTCTATACCGAGACCTGTCGTAGCGTTTGCCTGCGGATCACAATCGACAATAAGTGTCCTTTTTTCCGAAATCGCAAGAGAAGCCGCAAGGTTGATTGCGGATGTGGTTTTTCCAACTCCGCCTTTTTGGTTGGCTATGCATATAATATGTGCCATAATGGTGAATCTTCTAACACAAAAATTTATGCTTGGAAAGAATATATAAACAAAAAACAGGCTCAATGAAAACAATTATCAAGATTCTCATTATTTACATTATAACAGCCTCATTTATAAGCCTTTTTTTTCCGGGTAAAGCTTTTTGCATATCCGTAAAAGAGGAGGAAGAGCTGTCCCGTGAATTCATGAAAGCGGTTTTAAAAAATTATGAGC
>CAZOEH010000598.1:0-1843 GCA_964578785.1 uncultured Desulfonema sp.
GTCCTTTTCATCCGCAAGAGAGATAAGTTCATCTCCCGCCATCGGCACGCCTGAAAGCCCGATAACCTCTACGGGAATTGACGGGCCGGCTTCGGTTACTTTCATGCCTCTGTCGTTTAACAACGCGCGAACCTTGCCGTAGTGAATTCCGCAGACGACAGATTCACCCGTATGAAGAGTTCCCTCGCTTATCAGAACAGTTGCAACAGGCCCTCTTCCGGAATCAAGCTTGGCCTCAACAACATGACCTACCGCGAGTTTATTAGAATTTGCTTTTAACTCAAGAACTTCGGCCTGAAGCAGGATCATTTCAAGAAGATCTTTTATTCCTGAATTCTGTTTTGCCGATACCTTAAGAAACGGGGTGTTACCTCCCCATTCTTCGGGTGCAAGTCCAAGGTCGGCAAGTTCGCGCTTAACGCGGTCCGGGTCAGCTTCAGGCTTGTCGATTTTATTGATCGCAACAATTATCGGCACACCGGCGGCTTTGGCATGATTGACAGCTTCAACGGTTTGAGGCTTTACACCGTCATCTGCCGCCACAACAAGCACTACAATATCGGTTACCTTGGCTCCGCGTGCGCGCATAGCCGTGAAGGCTTCGTGGCCCGGCGTATCCAGAAATACGATCTGTCCGTTATCGGTTGATACGTTATAAGCTCCTATATGCTGAGTTATTCCACCGGCCTCCATTTCAGTTATTCTTGTTTTCCGGATTACATCCAGAAGCGATGTTTTTCCATGATCTACATGCCCCATTATTGTAACTACCGGCGGCCTGCCTGTAAGTGTGCTTGGATCATCTTTTTCCGTCTTAATGAAAGTACTCTCCTCAAAAGAAGCTCTCTCCACTTCATAGTTAAATTCCGATGCAACAAGCGCAGCTGTGTCGAAATCTATTGTTTGATTGACTGTAGCCAATACACCCAATCCCATCAGAGTTCTGATCATATCGCTTGATTTTATCCCCATTCTTTTTGCAAGATCGGATAAGATAATGGCATCATCGATTTTGACTCTCCTCTTTATTGCTTTGGGGATTGTAATCTGGGGCTTCTGGCCCTGTGCCACTTTTATTTTAGCGCCCTTTTTATCTCTTCGTATTCTCGGTTCGGGCGCGTAAAGATCCTCCGCTTCTATTATCTCTTTTTTCTTAAAGGGAGCCTTCTTTTTGAACAGTTTTTTATCTTTTAATAAATCAAATTCCTCTTCAAGTTTTTCCTTGCCCTTCTTTTTCTTTTTTTCAGGAACAACCGGCTCCTTTTTCGGGATAACTACCTCCAAAAGAGGTTTGCCCGGCACTCCCGGAGTTATTTCAACTGTCGTTTTATGCCGGGCAGCATGAGGTTTTGCCTCTTCATGCGCATGAACCGGATGAGCCCCCTTTTTCCCGGTAAACCCGGCTTCTCCTGCCATTCCCGGTTTAGCGGGAACTGTTTCTTTCCCCGGCAGCTTCTCTTCTATTTCTTTCGCCGCTTTCTTTTGAATCTCGGGCAGTCTGAGAATTTTTGCGGGCGTCTCTTTTTTGGCTTTTTTAAGGGCTTTTAAATGCTTTGCAGCCTTTATCAACTGAGGCTTTTCAGGCTCTGCGGCGGGTGGCTTAATACCGGCCTCTTCGGCAACAGAAGTTGGTTCGGAATCTACAGCAGGTTCAATTGCTTCCGGCTCTGCGGATATTGCTTCCGAAGAAGATTTTTCAGCAGGTTCCATTGTTCCGGTTTCGACCGGCGCAGCCGTTTCAGCTTCAGCAGGCTCTTCTCCCGGTGAGGGTGTTTCATGTTTCGTTTCCGCCTCGGCCTGAACAACCACTTTCCTCCTTCGGATTATCGTCGGCCTTACACGG
>CAZOEH010000599.1:0-1838 GCA_964578785.1 uncultured Desulfonema sp.
CGCCTTGAACTTGAACTTTTTACTTTGCCGTCGGAATTTTGACTTTTTACGGAGTTAGTATTTTTAAAGATCCGTAAAAAGAAGTCAAACAAGGTTCTTATAAATGGAAATAAAGAAAAGATCATTCCTTAAACCAAGACATCTTGAGCTGATAAAACTGATCAAAGAGAGCTGGTTTACCCTTTTTCTGGCTACGGTGTGCCTTCTTGTTGTCGCGGGAACAACTGCTGTTTCGGCATATCTGATCAAACCGGCGCTTGATGATGTATTTATCAGTAAAGACGCAAAGATGCTTAAGATTATTCCCGCCGCCGTCATCATAGTATATTTTTTGCGCGGACTCGGGATATACGGCCAGGAATATCTTATGAGCCATGTGGGCCAGAACATCATAAGACGCCTGCGAAACCGGCTGTACGATCATATACAGGATCTTCCTCTTTCTTTTTTTCATAAAGAAAAAACGGGAACCCTGATGTCCCGTATCACCAATGACGTTAATACCATCAAAGCTATGGTCTCCTCGGTTGTTACCGGTTCCGTCAGAGACTGCTTTACTATAGCCGGCCTTACAGTTGTCATATTCACTCAGATCTGGGACCTCGCGTTATTTGCCTTCATTATTTTGCCGCTGGCTTTTTATCCTATTGTAGCCCTCGGGAAAAGGGTAAGAAAAGTCAGCAGGAAATGCCTTGAGTCGATTGCGGACATGAGCTCGTTTCTCCATGAAACGTTTGCGGGAAATAAAATTGTAAAAGCCTTCGGTATGGAGGCTTATGAAAAAAAACGCTTTTCTGATAAAACATTCCGGCTTTTCAAGCTTGAAATGAAGGAGGTTAGGGCAAAGTCGCTTTCTTCTCCGATAATGGAATTTCTGGGAGGGCTGGGAATCGCTTTTGTCATATGGTACGGAGGATACAGGGTTATTTCCGGAACCTATACTACCGGAACTTTTGTCTCCTTTCTTGCCGCTGTTGTAATGCTTTATGATCCGGTAAAAAAACTGAGCAAGCTTAATAATCAGCTTCAGCAAGGACTTGCCGCAACCGACAGGATATTCGATATAATAGAAACGCGTTCTGATATCCGGGAAGATGAGAATCCTGTGGTGTTGAAACGCGGTCCTCATAATGTCACCTTCGATAATGTTTCTTTCAGGTATAAGGATGTGACGGTTTTAAAAAATATCAATCTGGAAGTTAAGTCGGGAGAGATTCTTGCCCTTGTTGGCATGAGCGGGGGCGGTAAAACATCGCTTGTAAACCTTATTCCCAGATTTTATGATGTAAGCAGCGGCTCCATATATATAGATGGAATTGATTTAAGGAAAGCATCGGTTTCATCCCTTCGCGATCAGATCTCTATAGTCACTCAGGAGCCGATACTTTTCAATGATACCGTTAGAAACAATATAGCCTACGGCAACTGGAATGCTTCGGAAAAGGATATTGAAATGGCTGCGAGAGCGGCATATGCATATGATTTCATCCAGGGCTTCCCCGATAAATTTGAAACCATTCTTGGTGAGCTTGGAGGACGCCTTTCGGGAGGCGAGAAGCAGAGGATTTGCATAGCGAGGGCGCTGATAAAGGATTCTCCCATTTTAATTCTTGATGAAGCCACTTCCTCGCTTGACACCGAATCCGAAAGGCTGGTTCAAAAGGCGCTTGAAAACCTGATGAAGGGACGGACCACATTTGTTATCGCTCACAGATTATCTACCATAGGATATGCAAACAGGATAATTGTGATCATAGACGGCCGTATCGTGGAAGAGGGCGGGCACGAAGAGCTTATGGCAAAGGAAGGAGAATACTGCAAACTGTACCAGATGCAGT
>CAZOEH010000600.1:0-1830 GCA_964578785.1 uncultured Desulfonema sp.
GGGTATATTTTCGCGACATGCGTGAAGAAACCCTGAAATTCGGCAATTTTGAGATTCGAAGCATGCTCCTGAACCACCCCGGCACCTGCCTGGGTTATCGTATCACCCATAATGGCCGGTCCGTATGCTACGTAACCGATAATGAAAGCTACCCCGCCGGCGATTCTCTCTTCGATCCTGAATACGAAGAAAGGCTGGTCAATTTTGTGCGGGAAACAGATATCCTGATTGCCGATTGCACTTATCTGGATGAAGAATATCCGGAGAAAAGGGGCTGGGGCCATTCATGCGCGCGTGAAGTCGCCATGCTGGCCGATAAGGCCAGGGTGCGCTCGCTGCACCTTTTTCACCATGACCCCGGTCAGGATGACGCGGCAATCGACCGTAAACTGGCTCAGGCCACCGGGCATCTGGAGCGTTTGAACAGCAGCGTCAAATGCGCTTGTCCGGCGGAAGGGAGCCGCTATGTCCTGGGCAGACAGAAGATTTAATCAAAAGAATTCCTCGAAGCTCTGCTTCGGGGTAAGAATATCTTCAAAAAAAATTCTGACTACTGACTACTGTATTCTGTATTCCGGATACCTCGCTGCTCTGCTGCGGGGTAGTTCATTCCATTTTATAACTGTATGACATAAGAAGGAGGGGGTTATGGGAAAAGAGATAAGGTATCAGGATAAACCCTGGCTTGCGTATTACGACAAGGGCGTTCCGCCGGCCATCAATTATGATCCGATCTGCCTGCCGGAATCTTTTGAAAATTCCGCAAAGAAATTTCCGGATAGAATGGCATTATCCTTCCAGGGATATGAGGTCACTTACAGGCAACTGAAAGACATGGCGGACCGGTTTGCCTCGTGCCTTTCCAGTTTCGGGATCAAAAAGGGAGACAGGGTGGCCATACTCCTTCCGAATCTTATTCCGTGCGTTGCCGCATACTGGGCCATAATGAAAATCGGCGGGATAACCGTAATGAACAATCCTCTGTATACGGACAGGGAGCTTGAGCATCAGTTTAATGATTCAGGCTCAAAGGTTCTGGTCACGCTTGACCTGCTCGGAAACCGCATGATCGATCTCAGGAAAAAAACCGGAATAAAACAGATCGTTTATACTTCCATAGGCGATTACCTGCCGTTTCCAAAAAATTTTCTTTTCCCGCTTGTCGCCAAAAAGCAGAAACTGGCGGCCGACGTTAAATCAGCTCCAGATGTATACAAATGGAAAGATATTCTGAAAAAATATTCACCGATACCCCAGGGCGTCAAAGTCACATTTGACGATATCGCGATGCTTCAGTATACCGGCGGCACCACCGGGGTATCAAAAGGGGTCATGCTGACGCACGGTAACTTGAGCAAGCAGATTCAGCAGATCGATGCCTGGTTTCCCGAATTCCGCGACCGCCACGAGAGAATGCTCAGCGCTCTTCCGTTTTTCCATTCTTTCGGGCTCTCCTGCTGCATGAATAACGCCCTGTGCGCCGGCTGGAGCAATATCCTTGTTCCTAAACCGCAGCCCGACCCGCTTCTTGAAGCCATTGCAAAGTACAAACCGACATTCGCCCCGCTTGTCCCGACGATGTACATCGGCCTGCTGAACCATCCCAAAATCAAGGAGACGGATCTTACATCCATAAAAGGCTGTTTTTCCGGGAGCGCGCCCCTCCCGGTCGAAGTTATCAGGGAATTTGAAAGAATTACAGGCGCGGTAATTTCGGAAGGATTCGGGATGACCGAGTCGTCTCCCGTCACCCACGCCAATCCCTTCACGGGAAAGAAGAAAATAGGAAGTGTCGGGATTCCTTACCCCGATACCGAATGCAGGATTGTT
>CAZOEH010000601.1:0-1830 GCA_964578785.1 uncultured Desulfonema sp.
AATATCTTCATGCCAACTATGTCAAGCATACGCTATTAAAAAGAGATGGCTATACAATATTCAGGGTAGATTCAAAAAACAAAAAGAACGCCGTAGCCCTTTATGCAGGGATTCGTAAAACCAACCAGTTAAAAGAATCGGATGCAGAATTTTCTGTACTAATGGTTGTTACAAAGCGTTTTGATGTCCAGGAATTTCTGGAGACTTGTTATGGATTCGAGAGGGAAAAAGAAATCGTTTGTACGCAGATAGAAACCCTGGGATATTATGAAAAAACCCGTGTTTTGCAAAATGTTCTACGATGCGCATCGTGTAATGACTACATCACTGAAACATTTCTCTTTGGTCAGCCCTTAGCGAAACACCGATGCCTCGTTTGTAGTATAGACAGGGAAATAGTGTAATGCTTCGATGGGTGAAATTACGATAAATTAATTCGCCCGAATATCTGCACATTATATACTCATTTTCATGGTGTATTCAAAATAATCTTGCTATTACAACACCGTATCATAGACACACCATTTGTCCATTATAAAGATTTAATACCTTATTCTCTCAACTAAAGTGCAGTGAAGATATCAGAAAGACAATTTAGCCGATATCTACAAGATTTCCTTGACAATGCACCAACACAACAATATAGTTGTGTGTATATGATACCTGCTTTCGTAGATATTGGTGGGCCACGGAAGGTTTTACCTCCCGGTGTTCATAATGCAACACTTGAGGAGGTTGAAAAACGTTTTGCAATGTCTGATCATCGAAAATATCTCTAGAATTGGAGGAGAAATATATAACAATGATAACAAATGAGCGGCAATACCGTATCACAAGCACCCAATTAGAAAAACTCAAGACGGCAATTGATACTTTTGATATCAAAGCATCTACTGAACGAACTAAGTCGAAAATTCTGGCAAAGGCAGAAATAGAGGCGCTTCGTAGTGAATACGAAAACCTTTCTGTGCAACTTCATGAATATGAAACACTGAAATCCGGATCTGTTGAGATATTAAAGGCTTCGAACTTGGAAGAGTTGCCAAGTATTCTTATCAGAGCACGTATTGCTAAAGGGCTCTCACAACGTCAACTTGCAGATGCTCTTGGTTTGAAGGAACAACAGATCCAGAGGTATGAAGCGGAAGAATACGCTTCTGCGAATTTGCGTCGGCTTGCTGATGTTGCAAGATCACTCGGTCTAAACATAAGCGAAGTTGCTGAATTCAGACCAACATCGCAAGAGCCTTTAGGTGGCAAAAATGATAATTTAGCATGGGATCAGTTCCCGGTTAGGGAAATGTACCGTCGTAATTGGTTTGAGGGATTTTCCGGCTCTTTAGATGAGGCTGTGGCCAATGCAGAGGAACTTGTCAAGGAATTCGTGAAAGGTTCTCTTGATAAACCGGTACAAGCGGCTGCACGCCAGCGTGTGCGTTCAGGGGGTAGCGTAAATTGGTCCGCTCTTCTTGCTTGGCAATGTCGCGTTATAACTCTCGCTAAGAAGGAGATAATGACAAACAAATATAATCAAAGGACTATAACTGATGAATGGCTTACAAAACTTGCTCACTTAAGCCGTGAAGAAAATGGGCCTAAAATGGCCATCGAGCATTTGCGAAATTCCGGAATTCGGGTTGTTGTTGAATTTCATCTTCCTAATACTTATCTGGATGGGGCTGCATTTTTGCTTTCTGATGGTTCGCCAGTAATTGGGATGACCCTGCGTCACGACAGGCTTGATAATTTCTGGTTTGTTCTTTTCCACGAACTTGTCCATATAATTAAACACCTACACAAGGGAGATATAGAAAGCATATTTGATGACCT
>CAZOEH010000602.1:0-1814 GCA_964578785.1 uncultured Desulfonema sp.
GAGTAGTGGTAATTTGCATTTTATTCTCCTCATCTGGGGTCAATCAATAGATGATGTTTCAGGTTGTTACGATGGTCGAACAGGTAATTCTACAGTCTCCGGATAACTCCACTACTAACAAGAAATCTTCGGGGCGGGAGAATGTCGATCTATATTTTATCTTTACGATTCGTGGCTGACCCGCCCGGCAGATATGATATAAACATTTCAAATAATACATAATATCTTGATAATTAATTTGCAACCATTTAATTCCATTATCCCGGCAAAACCGTTTTCACAGGAAAAATCCTTAATATTCTAAACAGACGATCTTAAACAGGTTAAGTGTCAGTTTTTATCAACCTGTTAATCTATCCCGACTGACTCCTTACAACTCCCGCAGCGCCTGGCACCGCGAAAGAGCTGGTCACTGCAATGAGGGCATCTGTAACGATTTTCCTCTTCTTCCACCCACTTTTCAGTACCCAGCCTTTTTCTGGCAGGGACGGAGCGGAGTATTACTTTTTTACCGACGGGAACAGGAAAATCATCAATTAATTTACAGGGAAACTCTTTACATTGATGGCAGCCTTCATAATTATTTCCCATTACACACGTTCGGATACCACATGTCTGGCAGTATACAAATTTTTCGTCTGACAAACAGCCTTTGCAGGCTATTTGTTCGGGTGTAACACCATAAGCAACGGCTAATTTATCTTTGAGTTTTTGATTATTGTCGCGACTTGCCATATAAACTCCGCAAACGCCGCAATACAGTCCGCAGGGTGCTGATAATTCTGTGTTCATTTTGTTGTTTCCTTTCACTCATATCTATTTATTGTGATTTGTAAATATTAGTTTTTCAGGCCTGACCATGCCGGCTACTGAGTGGTTTCTTTTTCGGTCTTTCTGATCAGCAGTCCTGTTGTCGAAACCATTAATCTGAATTCTTCTGTGCTGTCCGAGTTGATAAATGTAGCGGATCCGTACTCAGCATCCAACAGAGGATTGAGGAATGCGAACCTGCGCCGGAGATCATGCAGGTCCAGGGGTCTGTCTTTTGACAACGAATACACCGTACGCATCTTTGTCGTTTCATCGTTGAGCATTGCATAACGGCCTGCCACACGAGATAGTTCATAGGATGTATGCAGCCCGAATATGTTTGCCAGCGGTTTCCATTTGAGAATGTGGGCGTCAACATAAAGCTGATCACCGGCAAGAGAGAATGCTTTTTCGCTGCCATCCGGCATGAAAAACCGGGCCGTGAACTTCTGCTCACCAGTTGGCTCAACTTTCACGATTGCCGCAAGTTCCTCCCTGGTCAAGGCGTGGTACCCCTGGATGGCAATGCTTATGGTGCCGAACAGGGCGGACAAAGAGAGCATCAGTAAAGCTATCACGAAGCTCATGGCCGTTCCTAATAACTTTCTCTTCTTCAGAGCCACAATGGTAATGATAAGAAAAATCAGGCCGAGAAGAACAAAAAGTATTGCAGCGACGATCAGAGGATTCGACAATATCATGTTTTTCCTATCTCTAAATCGCAGACATCAGAGGGTTAGGCAATAATGATTCATAAGAGCAGAACAAGTTACTCTACAGTTCCCGGATAGCTCCACTGCTAACAAAAAATCTTCGGGGCGGGACAATGTCGATCTATTTTTTATCTTCGCGATTCATGGCTGACCCGCCCGGCAGATACGACATAAACATTTTAAATAATACATAATATCTTGATAATTATTTTGCAACTATTTATTTCCATTATCTATTTCCATTATCATGTACATCCAAGAAACTCCCTTCCGCTTACGACAATAAAAGTT
>CAZOEH010000603.1:0-1584 GCA_964578785.1 uncultured Desulfonema sp.
GCGGCGCCTATGATTTTATAAAGAAGCCGTTTGATAATGAGGTTGACGTCAAGCCGTCGGTTGCCCGGGCGATGCAACTGCGGCGGCTCCATCAGAATTTTAAGGAAGCGCCTGAGGCATCTAATTATTTTAAGATTATCGGGGCCACGCCGCAGATGAAGGGAATTTATGACCTGGTTCGTCGTATTGCCGGAACGGACAGCACGGTTTTGATACAAGGCGAAAGCGGCACTGGCAAGGAACTGATAGCCCGTTCCATTCACAATCAGTCCAGCCGGTTTTCGGAATCATTCTTGAGCGTTAATTGCGGGGCATTTTCTGAGAATCTTCTGGAGAGCGAACTTTTCGGGCATGTCAAGGGTTCTTTTACCAGCGCCATTACCGATAAGAAGGGATTATTGGATGTGGCGAACAAGGGCACATTCTTTCTTGATGAGGTTTCGGAACTCTCGACTGCTTTGCAGGTTAAGTTGCTGCGCGTGATTGAGACTCGGGAATTCATGCCGGTCGGGAGCACAGAGCATAAGCGGGCTGACGCCAGGTTCATTGCGGCTACCAATACCGATTTGCAGGAACAGGTTAAGAACGGCAACTTCCGCGAGGATTTATTCTATCGGCTTAATGTCATTTCCATAACCTTGCCGCCTTTGCGGGAACGTAAGGATGATATTCCTCTTTTGGTCGGTTATTTTCTGGCTAAGTACAATAAATTAATGAAAAAAGATATCAATGGGCTTTCCGATGAGGTAATGGAATCGTTGATTGGTTATTCCTGGCCCGGCAATATCAGGGAATTGGAGAATGTCATCCAGCGCGGTATGGCGTTGACCGAAGGGACGATTATAACTCCGGCGAATCTTAATCTGATGCCGGCAGCGCGCATTAAAAGTGAACCGGTTGCCAGACCGGGGAAAATGGTTTCCGATGCCGTCATGAAGCATCCTCTCCCGTCCGGGGGTATAAATCTGGAACGGAAGATTGAAGATATGGAGTGTTATTATATCAAGGCGGCATTGCAGCAGAGTAAATGGAACCAGGTAGCTGCGGCTAAATTGCTGGGTTTGAATATCAGAACCCTGCGCTATAAGATTCAGAAGTACAAATTGGATAAATAATTATGGCTAATTCATACACGGTGATTGCCCGTCGTTACCGGCCCCAGGTATTTGATGAGGTTATCGGCCAGGAGTATATCACCACGACTCTTAAGAACGCCATCACCGAGAATAAGGTGGCGCATGCTTACATATTTGCCGGGACGCGCGGTGTGGGCAAGACCTCTTTGGCCCGGATATTTGCCAAGGCGCTTAACTGTAAGTCTGGTCCGACTGCCGAACCCTGCAATAAGTGTGAGTTCTGTAAATCCATTGCCGAAGGCAATGACCCTGATGTGATAGAGATAGATGCGGCTTCCCAGACCGGCATAGACAATATCCGCCTGCTTCAGGAGAGTATCGGTTATATTCCGCTTCGGGCAAAATATAAGCTTTATATCATGGACGAAGCCCATCAGTTGTCAAAGAATGCCTTTAATGCGCTCCTGAAAACTATTGAAGAGCCGCCGCCTCATGTGAAATTTATCTT
>CAZOEH010000603.1:1594-1812 GCA_964578785.1 uncultured Desulfonema sp.
CCGAATAAGCTTCCCGATACTATTCTTTCCAGATGCCAGCGTTTTAATTTCCGGCCGATTCCCAGTAAAAAGATATACGAGCATTTGGTCAGCATTTGCGGCAGCGAGAAGTTTGCCTGCAAGCAGGAAATTATCACAGCCATTGCCAAGCTGGCTCATGGTTCGATGCGCGACGCCCAAAGCTTCATGGATTTGGCTATATCTTCATACAGCGATCA
>CAZOEH010000604.1:0-1811 GCA_964578785.1 uncultured Desulfonema sp.
GATGCCTGTCCGGCGTCCCAGGGTATTGATGGCCTCGTTTAACTGTTCCGCAAGTTCACGGGTCGGGGCAATAATAAGCGCCCTGACTTTTCCGCGCCCGCCGGACATGAGCCTGTGCAGAACAGGTAACGCAAATACGGCTGTTTTACCTGTACCGGTCTGGGCCAGGCCCATGACATCACGTCCCGACATTACAGTCGGAATCGCCTGCTCCTGTATCGGTGTCGGCGTGACATAACCTGCCGCCCTTGCGCCTTCCGCAACATGCGGATGAAAATTAAATTTACTGAAACTCATTGTAATCCTTTCATTATGTGTTTCTGAAAATAAAAAAAGCCCCGGATGTATTCCGGGGCTTACAATTTAATCGTTATAATCCAGAAACAGCGTTTATTGACTTACACAATAACAACTCCGTAGTACCCTGTCAAGATATCATTTTATTATATCATTTTATTATATCATTTTATTAAAGACTGTTAATCGCGTTCTGAACCTTTTCCTGCGAATATACTCCCGATACGAGTGTATTTTTTTTAAGTTTTTTGATCTTATCCGTATAAGACGGTTTTTCTTTCTGATAGATAATTCCTATGGGGATTTTATCGCCCCACATCCTGGAAAGTTTCATTGCCTTGTTGAAATTATCAGGGATATATCCTTTTTCAAACAGATCATACACCCGCTTTCTGTACCAGTCGAACGTATTGACATTGTTAAAAGATATACAGGGTTGCAGTATATCGATGAGGCTGAATCCCTTGTGTTTCATTCCTTCCTGAATAATTCTGCTTAAGTGTTCAATTTTCCCTGAAAAGCTCCTTGCCACAAATCCGGCGCCAAGCGCCAGAGCAACTGAGAGCGGATTAAATGTTTCGCTTATAACGCCATCGCTCTGTAACTTGGTAGTCATTCCTTCATCCGAAGTCGGAGAAGCCTGGCCTTTGGTAAGGCCGTAGACTTTGTTGTTATGCACAAGAACAGTAAGGTCGATGTTGCGCCTGACTGCGTGCATGAAATGATTCCCGCCTTCTCCGTAGCAGTCGCCGTCGCCAGAATTAACCAGTATAGTGAGTCCGTGATTCGCGATCTTGGCTCCTGTCGCAAGGGGAAGCGCCCTTCCATGGAGGGCATGAAAAAGATTGCATTTAAGATAATGAGGTGTCTTGGCCGACTGCCCTATCCCTGAGATTATCAGAATTTTTTCCGGAGGAATTCCCTGTGCTGCCAGGGCATCCTTCATGGCAGCAAGAATACCGAAATTACCGCACCCCGGGCACCACTTGTTCTCAACATCTGAATCGTAATCTTTTTTGCTGACCATAGTTACCTCATATATTTTTTGATTCCATCGGCTATATCGACCGGATAGAAAGGTCTTCCGTCATACTTCAGAACAGCCCCTGAATATGACAGGGCTGTCTGCTCTTTAATCAGCCTCCCAAGCTGTGCCGTGCTGTTTTGTTCAACCATATAAAATTTTTCGCATGCCAGAAATGCCTTCTTTACCACTGCCGCCGGGAAAGGCCATAAATCGTTAAAATTGACACATCCTGCGCTGATTTTTTCTTTCCTCAATATATCAACCGCCTCTCTTATGGCCCCCTTTGTAGATCCCCAGCCTGCAAGAAGAATTTTTGATCTGGGAAAATATGTTTCGGGAGGTTTCATTTCGGAAAGCATTCCGGAAAGCTTCGCATTCCTTTTATTCACCATTTTAATCCGGATCTCTATAGATTCGGTCGTATGACCGTCTTCCTTGTGCTCATTGCCGGAGACCATGACAATCGCCTTGCCTGCGCACGGAAGTG
>CAZOEH010000605.1:0-1805 GCA_964578785.1 uncultured Desulfonema sp.
ACAAATTCTTCTCTTTTTAGGACTTTTGCAATTGGCTCAATATAAACCATTTAATCAATAAAGGGGGTTGTTATGAAAAAAAGAATGTGGCTTCCAGTCTGTCTGGCATTGGCGCTTGCTTTCCTGCTGACCGGGACACCGGCTCAGGCTGAAAAAATAATCAAGGTCGGAATCGTCGATACGTATACCGGGCCTCCGAGCACATACACGAATGATGTCCGGGACGCGTTCAAGCTTGCTACCGACAAGATCAATGCTAAAGGCGGAATCCTCGGGAAAAAGATCGAATTTGTAACGCGGGATGACAAGTTCAAGGTTGATATAGGCCTGAGCGCAGCAAAAGAGCTTATCATGAGGGAAAATGTAGATATTCTCATGGGCACTATAAACAGCGCCCTTTCCCTGGCTATTTCGGATCTGTGTGAAAAGGAAAAAATTCCCTTTTTCGTGACCTTTGGGAAAAGCGATAAAATCACAGGTGAAAAAGGGCACCGGTATGTTTTTTCCATGAATGAGAACTCCGCAATGGCCGGAAAGGCAGGGGCTGCCGGACTTGCAAAAAAACCTTATAAAAAATACTGGATTGCCGGCGATGATTACGAGTATGGGCACTCAATTGCTGACGGCGTATGGGACAATCTTAAAATTCTCAAGCCGGATGTGCAACTCCTTGGCCACTCATGGTGGAAGGTCGGGGAACCCGATTTTACACCTTATATTACGGCGATTCTCTCGGCAAAGCCTGACGCGGTAATAATAGCAACGGGCGGCGCAAGCTGCGTCCCTTTTCTGAAGGCTGCCGCGGCAACCGGCTTCAACAAGAGCGTTCCTTTCTTCATGCACACCGCGACCGAAATGTCGACCCTTGCTCCCCTGGGGCTTAATGCTCCGGAAGGTGTTCTCGGAACATCCAACTATTATTATTACTACCCTGATACTCCTGAAAACAAGGCTTTTGTAAAGGAGTTCAAGGACGCATACGGAAGGCTCCCGAAGGTCGGCGCCCTGTACGGATATATTACCGCCAACTTCATTGCAAAAGCATATGAAAAGGCAGGGGAGATCAATACCGAGAAATTCATAACCGCGCTTGAAGGAATGAGCATCGGAAGCCCTATAGGAGAGCTTACGGTGCGTGCTTTCGACCATCAGGTAATGTTTCCAATGTTCATGGGAACCACAAAGAAGATGGCAGGATATGATTATCTTATCGCTACGGATATTGTTACAATCCCTGGAAAGGATGTAATGCCGAGCATTGAAGATATAAAGAAGGCAAGAGGAGTAAAATAGTCCCGGAAATGGTCCTTTGTGGCGATCTCTGTGTCAATCTGCGGGATTTTTTGTGCGACATACTGTGAATGTATGTCTCCGCGCAATCCCTTGATTTCCTTGAGCTTGCCCAAAATTGCCTATTTCCGAATCGTAAGATAAACATAATCTAAAACGTGTTTCATATGGACATAAAATAGATATTTGATGGATTTTGCTTCTAATATTACCGTTTCAGCCCTTTTTCAGCAGACTCTTGTCGGTCTCAGCAGGACCACGATCCTTTTTATCGTGGCGTCAGGACTGAGCTTGATCCTGGGTGTGCTGAGAATTCCGAATGTAGCTCACGGATCTCTTTACATGATCGGGGCGTTTATAATGTACTCGGTCAATCTTTTCTTCGGAGGGGGACAGACAGGATTCTGGATGGCTGTCCTCCTGTCGCCGGTAGCTGTGGCCCTGATAAGTCTGGCCGTTGAACGGGGGCTTTTCCAGCATCTTTATGAGAGGGAGCATCTCATGCTCCTTCTCTT
>CAZOEH010000606.1:0-1803 GCA_964578785.1 uncultured Desulfonema sp.
CTCTTTTATTGAAGAGACGGCCCGGTTTTTCCCGGGCAAGGCGCAGATAAACCCCGTTTTATGCAAAGGGTGCGGTCTGTGCGTGGCGTCATGCAGATCAGGAGCGATCCGCCTGAAAGGTTTTGATAATGACCAGATTTTTGCCCAGATCTTTGAATTGAGCAGAGCGGTTTGATGGGGCGGGACACATTTTTTAAAAGGAGATAATAAGCAGATGTCTGACTGGGAACCTAAAATAGCAAGCTTTTTGTGCAACTGGTGCAGCTATGGAGCCGCAGATCTTGCCGGGGTAGGGAGAATGGAATATCCCCCGAATATCAGGGTCATCAGGATTCCGTGCACCGGGCGCATGAGCCCCAAGTTTTTTCTTGCAGCCTTGGCACAGGGAGCGGACGGAGTCTGGGTGTCCGGGTGACATCCCGGCGAATGCCATTACCTGGAAGGTAATTATTATGCGCGGAGAAAATTCGGACTCTTTAAAAATCTTATGGAACACATGGGCGTTGAACCCGGCCGGGTGAATTTTTCCTGGATATCCTCTGCCGAATCGACCAAGTTTGTCGATGTGGTTAAGGATGTGACAGCGACCGTAAAGGCCCTCGGGCCCAATATTAATTTTAAAAAAGCGGCTGATAAGGTAGCTTAACATGTTAGGATATATAGATAAGATCAGAGAAATTTCTAAAAAGCTGTTGAGTGAAGGCAGGGTGGATATGGTTATCGGTTTCCGTAAAGGTACCATGCCGATGATGAACGAGCCTGCTTTCGTAAAAACCCCCGGCGAGGTGTCGAGCCTCGTCTGGGACAGCAACTGCGGAATCAACCTTGCAAATTACCTGACCGACCGGAAGGAAAAGATCGGTATAATCGCCAAGGGATGCGATTCGAGAAATATCGTGACGCATATAATCGAAAACAAGATAAAGCGGGATAAACTGGTGATTATCGGCGTTCCCTGCAAGGGCATGATCGACCGGCGCAGGATTACCGCGATGTTTGACGGTGAAATTCTGGAGGTCGGCGAAGCAGGTGATACGGTTACTGTTAAAGGCGCAGGATTCGAGAAAAAACTGAAAAAACAGGAAGTCCTTCAGGAGAACTGCTCCAAATGCATTCACAGAAATCCGGTTTTATACGATGAGCTGGCTGCGCCCCTTGTGGAGGAACAGAAAGATATTGACCGGTATGCCGAAGTCAGGCGCATCGAGGCAATGTCGCCACAGGAAAAATGGCAGTATTTTGAAGATCTGATTGCGCCATGCATCCGGTGCTATGCCTGCCGGAATGCCTGCCCTCTCTGCTACTGCCCGACCTGCTTTGTAGACGAATCCCGGCCCCAGTGGGTTGGAAAAAGCCAGGATGAGATCGATATAAGGACATTCCATTTTTTAAGAGCTTATCATTGCGCGGGCCGTTGTACGGACTGCGGCGCGTGCGAGCGGGCGTGTCCCGTCGGAATCAAAGTCCGGCAGTTCACCAGCAAGCTCAACATGGATTGCGTGGATATGTTCGGCTGGGAAGCCGGATTGTCTCTGGATCAGCGGCCGCCGCTTGATACCTATAAACCGTCTGATCCGGGCGATTTTATAAAATAACTGGCTTGACAGTACAGGAGTTTTCTTTTTGGACGCGGATTAACGCAGAAGTTTAGACTGAAGGCTGTTAGGCTGTAGACTATTAGCTAACAGCCTATCTATAACCCGAAAAATATATAAGGCAATTGCTATGAAGGTTATTAAAATCGATAACAAAGACTGGGCTGGCGGAATAAAGAAAATTCAGGATTCCTACCGTTTGTCCGGT
>CAZOEH010000607.1:0-1789 GCA_964578785.1 uncultured Desulfonema sp.
TCGGAGGTTCAAATCCTCTCGCCCCGACCACATCAAGCCTTTTTAAATAAATCATCGCTTCCACTGAAATTGGAAAAAACGGAGATACTCAGGCTACGCGGTCGCGTGGTTCACGTCCGGCAAAGACGGCGTCCAGATTGTCGAGAGCCCGGAAGCCCATGGCAACCCTTGTTTCCTTAGTGGCGCTGCCGATGTGCGGCATAAGAAACACGTTTGGCAACAGCCGGTATTCCGGATGGATGTCTGGTTCGTTATTGTAGACGTCCAATCCGGCGGCTGTCAGCTTTCCGGATTTGAGCGCCGCAATCATGGCATCGTCATCGATTACCACCCCGCGGCTGGCATTCACCACAATCGCTCCATCAGGCAAAAGTGCTATAAGTTCCGCATTCAGCAGTTTCACCGTTTGCGGGGAAGCCACGCAGTGGAATGTCAGAAAATCGCAGTGCGGCATAAGTTCTGCGGCAGTCTTATGAAAGATGGCGCCTTCTTCAAGTTCTGGCGGCAATCTTTTTGTATTGTTATAGTGGATCTCCATATCGAATCCGCGGGCGCGCCTGGCAACGACCTGTCCGACACGGCCTAATCCGAGAATCCCCAGACGTTTACCTGTTACCTGAGTGCCTACCATGAAACTGGGGCTCCAGTCTTTCCACTCCCGGTTACGGACCAGGCGTTCCCCTTCGCTTGCCCGGCGCGCTGCGCCCAGTATCAGCATCATGGTCAGTTCTGCAGTTGCATCGGACAGAACCTCAGGAGTATTCGTTACAATAATGCCCCGTGCCCTGGCTGCTTGTATATCCACATGGTCAAAGCCGACTGAAAAATTAGCGATAACGCGCACTCTTTCCGGCAAGCGGGCTATCACGTCTGCGCTGAACCGCTCTGTATGACAGGGCAAAACGGCGTCTGCTCCTCCGGCTAGTTTGATGATCTCGTCACTCGAATAGAGTGCATCTTTGGGATTAAGGATGGGAGAGTAATCTTTGCGAAGACGATCCTCGACTGCATCCGGCAGCTTGCGGGTTACAAGTACGACGGGTTTCATTGTTGAATCCTCCTTAGTTTCCATCCGGAAATGCCTCTTTTGGGCGATCTCTGTGTCAATCTGCGGGATTTCTTGTGCGACATACTATGCCCTCGCCTGTTGAAGGATTATAACAATCCATATATTTTCTGGTTTTCGATTCAAACCATTTTCCACCGGCGCAATATTTTAATTTATTTGGAAAATCAGACATTTTTTCTCCTTTTGCATATTCAGGGAATTGTATTTTCAAGTTTGATTCATACAAAATGAAACGCGTTAAATCAATACAAATACAAGTACGAATATTTTTGTAATTCCCGCTATAATCAGCAACGCGACTACCCGGCAATATTCAGATTGCAGTCATCCTCACCGGAAATTGGTTCAAAAATTATATAACCGAGAAATTATATTGACAATCAAATTGATGTTTGTAAAAGTCGGCTATTATTTTTACGATTCATTTTTTGTACCATTGATTTTTTTTGAGGGTGCCTGCCGTTTTTATGGCGGTGGCCCGGAGTCTTTCGAAACATCATCTCGACCGGGAAAGCAAACAATCAACTTTTCAGAAAGGGGTATTGCGATGAAAAAAGAAGAGACTAAAACGATCGATAAGAACCAGGAGGATGAGAAAATCGGCCGACGAAAATTCCTGAAGAAGGCTGCAGTAGCAGGAGTGGCAGGCGTTGCGGCAACGGCGGGTTTTCCCAATATCGTAAAGTCAGTGGAACCGATTACGATGCGCTGGCAAAGCAC
>CAZOEH010000608.1:0-1788 GCA_964578785.1 uncultured Desulfonema sp.
GCCTTTTTGTTCATTATATCGCATCCGATACCGTAATACGTATCCGTCGGATAGGCGATAATGCCGTCATTTTTCATGACATCGACTACCTTTCTGATAAGGCGTTTCTGCGGATTTTCGGAATTGATTTCAATAATCATAATCTTGTCTCTGAGAGCTTACCATAACATCTTATTAAACGGCTGAGCCCTTTGCCTGTGCCGGTGCCAAACGGCATATCACGGAAAAGTCTTTTAGTATGTACGGAGCTTCTTTGTCAAGGTAAAGGCAATTTAATCATTGCCAAAGAAAGCCCCTTCTGCTATTCGGGAAAATATAATTTATTGCCGGAAAATGTTTGAGATTTTATTAAATAAAGATTAGTATAGTAATCAACATACTGTATATATTAATAATATGGAGGAATTCATGGTCAAAGCAGAACTTGCCGATGCCTATTCTTTTGATGATGTTTTGCTTGTTCCGAATTATTCCGATGTGCTGCCGAAAGATGTTAATACGGTTACGCAGCTGACGAAAAACCTTTCGTTGAATATTCCTATCGTCAGCGCCGCCATGGATACGGTGACCGAGGCGCAGACCGCCATAAGTATGGCAAGAGAAGGCGGGATAGGATTTATCCACCGCAACATGGGTATTAAAAACCAGGCCGTGGAGGTGGATAAGGTAAAAAAATCGGAGAGCGGCATGATTGTGGACCCTGTTACGATTCACCCTGATCAGAAGGTTCGTGAAGTTCTGAAGCTGATGGAGGAGTACAGGATCTCAGGAGTGCCGGTAACAAAAGGCGACCAGCTTGTCGGAATAGTCACCAACAGGGATCTGCGTTTTGAGACCAACCTCGAAAGGAAAGTATCCGATGTAATGACAAAGGATAATCTTGTCACAGTTTCGGAAGGCATTTCGCTCGAAAATTCAAAAAAGCTTCTGCACAAGCACAGAATTGAAAAGCTTCTCGTGGTCGATAAAAAAGGCCGGCTTACGGGAATGATAACGATCAAGGATATTGAAAAAATTAAAAAATTTCCGAATGCCTGCAAGGACAGGATGGGAAGACTCCGGGTGGGAGCCGCCGTGGGAGTCGGGCCCGACATGGAAGAACGTGCGGAGAAACTGCTGGCCGCGGGAGCCGATGTCATTCTGATCGATACTTCCCATGGTCATTCAAAGAATGTTATGGAGGCCGTCAGGATTTTAAAAAGCGCCTTCAAGGATATCGAGCTTATTGCCGGAAATGTCGCGACCGAAAAGGGAGCAGGCGACCTGGTCAAAGCCGGAGTCGATGGAATCAAGATCGGGATCGGTCCCGGCTCCATCTGCACAACCCGTATTGTGGCAGGCGCGGGAGTGCCGCAGTTGACGGCGATAATGAACTGCAGGAAGGTCGCCGATAAAACCGGCGTTCCGCTTATCGCGGACGGGGGCATTAAGTTTTCAGGCGACCTGACAAAGGCGATAGGCGCCGGAGCCCATGTCGTGATGATAGGCGGGCTGTTTGCCGGAACGGAGGAGAGCCCGGGCGAGTCGATATTTTTCCAGGGCCGGAGCTACAAGGTATACAGGGGAATGGGTTCTCTGGAGGCGATGAAATCGGGAAGCAGGGACAGGTACTACCAGGGAGACCAGACTGAAGAGGACAAGCTTGTTCCTGAGGGGATAGTCGGGCGCGTTCCGTACAGAGGTTCGCTCTCTGCGAATATTTTACAGCTTGTCGGCGGACTTAAAGCAGGAATGGGATATGTCGGCTGCCGGACACTCGGTGAATTAAGGGTAAAGGCAAAATTTGTG
>CAZOEH010000609.1:0-1771 GCA_964578785.1 uncultured Desulfonema sp.
TTATAAAGGAACTGCTGAAAAAGGAAGCCGCTCTCTGATGAATGTGACCTTCCGGCTCCCGAACGAAGAGCTTGAAGGAAAATTTGTTCAGGAAGCAACCAAAAACGGATTTGGCGGATTAAAAGGGCATCGTTCGGTAGGCGGCTGCCGCGCATCCATTTATAATGCGACAGGAATCAATGCCGTCAAGGCTCTGACCGATTTCATGAAAGAGTTTGAAAAGAAAAACGGGTAAAACCGAAAGATAGGTTTCCGGTCTCTGGTTTATGGTTTCTGGTTCGAACTTCGGACTTCGAATTAGTTTTCTAATACTAATTATTCATGATTCCAGTAGTTCCTGTTTCTTGTGACCAGAAACCGGAAACTATAAACCAGAAACCGTTTTTCCGCTTTGTGCCCCTCGAATCCTTTCCTTCACTTTTTCCCATCACAGTATACGCCTCACGACAAATTGAACTCCGCCAGAATCGGCGTATGATCGGACGGCCTTTCCGAAAGGCGAGGCCCTTTATCTATCCATGCCGAAACGGACTTTTCCGCGAGACTTCTTGTGGCGCATATATGATCAATCCTCCAGCCAAGGCCGCGTTTAACCGAATTCGGAATCCTGTAATCCCAGAATGTAAAATCTTTTTCATCGGGTTTGTGAATCCTGTATACATCGGTAAATCCCCATTTCATTGTATTAGACAAGGCTTCATGTTCCTTCGGGTGATAACCGACGCTTCCAAGTAATTTATCAGGATCATAAACATCGATAGGTTTAGGCGCGACATTAAAATCCCCTGCCCATAATACCTGCATCTCCGGAGTAAAATTATTTTCAAAATATTTCAGCAGACGATCAAACCAGGCAAGCTTATAAGTGAATTGATCGGAATCAGGGTCTCTTCCCTGAGGTACGTATGTGTTGACTACAATAAGGTTTTTGAAAGAGGCCCTGATGATTCTCGTGTTTTCAGCTTCATCACCATCCCCGAACCCGGATTCAGCACTTGAAGGAATTTCCCTGCTTATGATTGCGACGCCGTTGTAACTTTTCCGGCCCTTGTAGGCGCTAAAATAACCTTTTTTTTCAAATGCTTCCTCCGGGAACTCGTGATCCTGCACTTTTGTTTCCTGCATGCAGAGTACATCCGGAGTTTCTTTTTCAATCCAGTCAAGAATCACAGGCATCCTTGCCCTGATCCCATTGACGTTAAAGCTAGCAATTTTCAAGGGTTGGTCCTCATTTTAAGTATCTTGACAAATCGATGCCGTTATGAGAATTAATATGTTAGTATTAACATAAAAAACCAGTCTTTACCAAATATAAAATCAAACCGTTTCAACCAAACCAAAGGAGGTTGCTTATGGACAAGATTTTAAGAATCAACATGAGTGCAGACGGAGGCCCCAAGGCCACAACCGGATCACTCGGCAATTATGCAGGCATAGGAGGAAGAGCCATGACTTCCGCCATAGTCGCAAAAGAGGTACCTCCATTATGCCATCCTCTCAGCGCGGAAAACAAGCTTGTAATTGCACCGGGACTCTTAAGCGGATCTCTCGCCGCAATGTCGGGCCGGATATCAGTCGGTTGTAAAAGTCCTTTGACAGGCGGCATCAAAGAGGCCAATTCAGGCGGGCAGGCCGCCCAGGTGCTGGGCCGACTCGGGTATGCGGCAATCGTTCTTGAAGGAGCCCCGAAAAGCGAAACAATCTATAAGATTTTCATAAACAAGAACGGTGTTAAGATAGCCGCCTACAACAGCCTTAAAATGCTCGGCAA
>CAZOEH010000610.1:0-1764 GCA_964578785.1 uncultured Desulfonema sp.
ATCTTCAATAACAGTTTACCGAGTTCATCAACTGTATTTTGGCCCTCGCCGATCAGAATAAAATCCTTCTGAAAATTCTCATAATTTTTCATTATCTTATCCCATGGAGCAGATTTTTCCGCTTCCGTGGAACGGCTTGCAACCGAAAGATATTCCCTTAATATTTGAGGGCTTATGAACAGACGAAACTTCTCGTTAAGGAGTTTATTGATTGCCTCTTTGGAGGACTGATGCCAAGGTGACCTGCTGTCAGAAGCAAAAACTATTATATTTGTATCTATAAAGCAGGTTTTATCTTCCGTTGTCGCCATATATATCTTCTCGTCGATATGACTCACCTGTTGACGAAGCTGTCCAGTTCCAGGCTAAACAGTCGAATCCCTTCTCTTCCGATCCTTCTTCTTGTCGGGCCGTTTTTTCTTCCACCATGATGAGCAACGTGTAATCACCAGGTGAAACATCCGCCGGGAGTTCTAAAAGAAGATTTATTTTGCGGTCATTCCCAACCTTTGCAGTAGTTTCAATTGCTCTCATTGATTGCTCCTTTTTTCCTGTTGGAATATATATAGCTTTTGTAATCAAGAATATCAAGTGTTTTAGAGCGGCTGGGGAATCCATACCGACCAGCAGATCTGCGATCCAGGATAAATATCAGCTAACGGGATTGTTGAAGCAGCTCATTGAGGGAGATTGCCTTCCCCTTTTATAGTTTCTCATGAAAAAGTTTAATACGTCACCTATTCCGCCCCTTTTATTATCGTAAGCGGAAGAGAGTTTCATGGATGTCCATGATAATGGAAATAAATAATGGAAATAAATAGTTGCAAAATAATTCTCATAATATTATGTATTATTTAAAATGTTTATGTCGCATAATCCTGCTAAAAACTAACCCGCGCTTTGTTGGCTATGGAGGCAAAGAAGACAAGACGTTGAACAGAAAGTTTTAAGGAGATTCACTATGAGCCAATCAGACATCCGGTGGATTCAACGCTTCAACAACTTCAACAAAGCCTTTGCCCAACTAAGAGAAGCTGTGAACCTGGCTAAACAACGTCAACTCTCCAATCTTGAAGAACTTGGATTGAACCATACTTTCGAGTACACGCATGAAAAAGTGTGGAATACCCTGAAGGATTTTCTGGAAGAACGAGGTGTTGGAAATCTGTATGGCTCACGGGATGCCACGCGGGAAGCCTTTAAGACCGGTTTGCTCGAAAACGGCGATGTGTGGATGGATATGATCAAAAGCCGCAACCTGACCTCGCATACCTACAATGAAGAGATTGCGCACCAAATTGCGACGGTAACGATTCATTCTTACTTCGATGAGTTTTCAGCCTTTCAGACTCGCATGGAAAAAATAAAAAAGGAACAGCAATGAGTCTGCATGTCCTCTACCGTATCATGGAAGAAATAGACGGCCTGCTCCTGCCCTACACATTCGATTTATCCCTGTTTCATAACATCAGCGACCCGGACGTGATTGACCATATCCGGCGGGTCGGCGTTTTGTTCTATGAGAAAGCAGGAGAGAAAAGCCATGTCCGATCGTAGCTTATAAACATATTTATCAGGGAGCTAATGATTCTTCGGGGATAAAAAAAATACAATATCGCTAAGCAGTAATTCGGTTTACAAGTTTAATACGTTATCCCCCCACGGACTCCCAAATCAGGAGAATCAAATGCAAATTACCACTACTCCAGGTATCGATGGCAAACGGATCACCAGGTACTGCGGTATCGTTACAGGAGAAGCCAT
>CAZOEH010000611.1:0-1180 GCA_964578785.1 uncultured Desulfonema sp.
AATGCCAGGGATCGCCCTTGTTGGAGGTGCCCAGGATCGTGCCGCCGCAGGTCAGAATACCGGAAACATCCGCGTTGCGCAGGTGCCGCATGCGGCCCTCCACGAGTCCTTCGAACCCGTCTTCGATGCCGACAACCTCAAAGCCGCCTTCGTTCATGGCCGACTTGGCCACCGCGCGTATCACGGCGTTAAGGCCGGGACAATCCCCGCCGCCGGTTAAAATCCCCAGTCGTTTGGTTTTACCGTTGCTCATAGTGGTCTCCCGTTGGGTCAGTGATCATTTGCCTTTTCGTGGATACATTCGGGTAAAATTTTATTCATCGCGTGGGTGACTGCTGCTTTAGCCAGTATCTCCGTGGGATCGATAAAGGGAACCGCACGGTCTTCATCTTTCAAGGCCAGGGGGATTTCCGTACAACCGAGAATGATGACTTCAGCCCCTTCCTTTATCAATTCTTTCGCTGCTTTTTCCAGTAAGTTCCTCGGTACGCCGGTCCTATATCCGGCTTTTATGCCGTTTTTCCCATAAACGGCCTCCATGACCAGCGCCTCCTGGGATTGCGCCGATGGTGTGATTAACATGATATTTCTTTCACGCAACGGACCTTCGTAGACACCGGAAGCTACTGTGCCCGAGGTGGCCAACAAACCGGCTTTGCGTACCGCCGGATGTTTTGCAGCGATATATTTTGCGGTTTCCTCGATCATGCTCATGATTGGAATTCCAAGGTGCTGTTGAACAGAGCGAAGAAACACATGGGCCGTGTTGCATGGAACGATGATAAAATCAGCTCCGGCCGCCTTGAGCTTGCCTGCGGTCGCGAGCATGGCGATGCCGGGATCTTCCTCTTTTTTCTTCAATGCCGCGCTGCGATCCGGAATCTGCGGGTTGTTTTCAATGATGATCCTGATATGATCCTGGTCACGCTTTGCAGGCGTATGCCTGACAATCTTATCAAATAGGTCAACGGTCGCCGCCGGCCCCAAACCTCCGAGAATTCCGATTATACTGTGTTTATCCGCCGACCGGTACTCAGAGGTTGTTGTCTCCTTTATCAATTCCCGGGCAATTACCTCGTTACAATCAAGATAATTATTTTCAGGATAATAACGTCTTTCAATCAGGGGCAGCTCCGTGACAGCGGAAATAATCACGTCGGCGCCCCTGCTGAATAAACAG
>CAZOEH010000611.1:1190-1764 GCA_964578785.1 uncultured Desulfonema sp.
CGGATCAATTCTCCGGGCTTCCCATGGAAAACGCCCCGTTTTACACCTGCGATGCCGTATATGGCTTCCATGACCATATTCTGCTGGATATCCGGGGGCGGATAAATCGCCTGCAATCCGTGCGCGGAAATTTTTTTCTCAAATATCCCCTGTTCAATGGACAAATTGGTTGTGAGCAACCCGATATTCCTGGCAAGGGGCCAACCGCTTTTGACTGCGTCAACCAGGGCGCCGACAATATCAAGCAGAGGTGCCTTTATATTTTCACTGATGGTGCCAGCAGAACTGTAACTCAGGAAATCCGGTATCAGTATCCGGTCCACGCCGCGCTCTTTCAGTTCCCTGGCGACCTGGTAAATGTACAACACCCGGTGAGACATGTCATAGCAGCGGTCCGGAGAATCGTCAAACCGGTTGCCCCGCTGTTCCTGCTCCAGCGCGGCGCTGATTATAATGTCCGGATAATCCGCATCGCCGTGAACGGCTTTTACCTGTTTCATTGCCTTCATGTAGATATCGGCCGTGGCCAGAGGGCATAAACCTCCGACGATACCGATAGTAATTCTGTTTGTTT
>CAZOEH010000612.1:0-1537 GCA_964578785.1 uncultured Desulfonema sp.
GTTTCATTATATTTCTGAGGGATTCCTCCCTTTAACAGGATGCCTGCAAGACACCCGGCAATAATTGCTATAGTGTTAACTATTGTACCGAGCAAGATCAAATCTCCTGTTGCATTAAAATAGATTTTTTAAATATATTCCGCCGCGGCGGATTTTCACGGGAATGACGTGATTTCAGATTTTTTACAGGTTCATCATTACAAGGTTTTGCTTAATAGATGAATATAGAGGATTCGGCAACAAAAAAAACCGATTCCTGTTTTAAAGATGACAGTTTAAAAAATGTCTGATGGAAATCTATATATGCTGAGACAAAATCTCTTCCAGCTTTTTCAGATATCCCGTGTAAAAATGATCGGCGCCCTCGATTACTTCAAGCGCGGCTTCCGGATTCCATAGCAAAAGATTTTTTTTGACCGACTCTGCCGGAGCGATTTCATCGCGGCTTCCGGTTATAACGAGTTTTAAGCAGGTTAAAGGTGAAGGGAGGCCGAACTCCATAAAGGCAACCGGCGGAGATACCATTATCATTTTCTGAACATTGAGGCAGTTTTTTAAGGCTCCGATATTAACGTAAGTTCCGAAAGAATAGCCGGCCAGATCCATACTGCTTATTCCAAGTTTATTCATATATGACAGGGCCGAAAGCACATCCTCCTGTTCACCGACTCCGTTTTCATATTTTCCGCCGCTCGCTCCGACGCCTCTGAAATTTATCCTTAAAGTTGAATACCCTTTATCCCTGTATGAGTTTGAAACGGCTTTTACGACGGGATTGAACATATTCCCACCATATAGAGGGTGTGGATGGGTCACTACGACACCCCTGTCGCCGGGAATCCTTTCAAGGAGGCCCTCTATGATAAGACCGCCGGAATTGAAAGATGTTGATTGTTCCATTCTATCTCCTGTGACACCATATAACGACACGACGGATGTAAATGATTCAAGCCCCCGGGTTCTGCTGAATGAATATCCTGTATCTGGCAGATAATCAAATGCAAATCGATTAATTGACGGCTTCATAAAGAAATATTAAATATACTTATTTTTAATCGCAGATATGGACTAAAAGCAGGCGGCTGTGATATTGAGACTGAATCCTGCCAGGATAATATAGCCGGAATGAAAACGGAAGTGAAAGAGAAGAGACGGGAGGAAGGTTAAAAAATGCATCTGGTTGCCGCTATCCCCAAAAGCATTCTCTGCTTTTTGGGCAAAATTATGGGGATGCTTATATATTATCTCGATATGCCTCACAGGCGGATAGTAACGAGAAATCTGATATTTGCATATCCCGAATGGGCGGATGAAAAAATACGCAGGGTTTCAAGGAGAGTTTTCCGGAATCTTGGAATTACGATTTTAGAGATTCTCCAGATGGTTTTCTTTTCAAAAGAATATTTTCTCCGGAATATCAGAGTAAGGGGAGAAGAGCGTCTCATTGATGCGGTTAAGGGCGGAAAAGGCGTGATAATCATTTCAGCTCATCTTGGGAACTGGGAGGCGGCATCTTTGTTTGCTCCGTGTTATTTCG
>CAZOEH010000612.1:1547-1762 GCA_964578785.1 uncultured Desulfonema sp.
ATCCCGTAACAGTTGTTGCAAGGAATATAGAAGCAGGGATTGTCAATAAACGAATAATAAAACTTAGATCTCGTTTCGGGAATTCGGTCATTGATAAGGAAGGCGCTCTGCCTGAGATGACTCAGACGCTCCGGAGCGGAAAAATTCTTGCCTTGCTGATCGATCAGGGCACAAAAAAATCGGAAGGGGTTGAACTCTTATTTTACGGCAGGAAA
>CAZOEH010000613.1:0-1746 GCA_964578785.1 uncultured Desulfonema sp.
GATTCGAGCCGGTTGACCGTCTTACCCTTGTCATCATTGAGGATCAGGTACTTGTCGCGGACCTTCTTGACGCGGCTGGCAATCTGCTCAAATGTCCATTCCCAGGTTTTTTCCTCCCACTTGGTACTGCCAGGCGCCCGGTACATGGGTTTTTTCAGGCGGTGCTCATTGCGGGTCATTGACAGCATCGAAGCGCCTTTGGCGCAGAGTGCCCCCTGATTAATGGGATACTCGGGGTCCCCTTCGGTGCTGATCAGTTTGCCATCCTTCACGTGGGCGATTATGTGGCAGCTCACGGAACAAAACGGACAGACGGTAACTACCTCCTTGGCACCCGCGATCTTGAGGGTGGCGGTGTATGCCTGAACAGGCTTGACATCGACACCAAGTTGCAGGAGAGACAGGCCCAAAGCCCCAGTCCCTGTAACCTGCAGGAATTCTCGCCGGTTGTAATCCATGCTTGCCTCCTTTCGTTTGAATATGTTGAAAATGATTATGACCGGTATAGCAATGATTTACGCAATCTGTGATATCTAATCTCCGGAAGTATTCAATCTGATACCTTTATAATATAAGTTTTGCGGTGCCGGAATCAGGCGTACTGAAGAGGAATTCAGTCTCGTAATTTCCCGTCTGGTTTCGCGGTTTCAGACAGAATTTTTGCTGTCATGTCATTTTGAAAACAACCTGAGATGCGAGGACAGTTTAGCCAACCGGAAGGGAAAGTCAACAATAAAATTAAATATTTGTAAAGATTTTAATATGTTATATCTAACATAATAAGATCGGTCTCAGGCAAGCGATTCATTTTTTTGGCAAAGATTCCTCGGTGTGGTGTATGCAGGCATCTTCAAAACTAAGGGTATGGCGGGACATCAGGATACGGCTTCGGGCCAGAGCAAACTGTTCTACTTCGGTGTACCACTGCCCGAACCGGGTGGTCAGCATTTCCCCCGCCGGGGTCAACTTGTATCCGGACCGGTTTCCCCCTTTTTTTTCGATGAGCGTAATGCCCAGCACCTTTTCGGTTTGCTTGATTTTCCCCCAGGCCGCCCGGTAGGACATCCCCAGATGATCTGCGGCGGCCTTGAGGGATAGTCCTGAACGGATGCATTCGAGAAGCCTTTGTCGCCCCAGTCCGAATAATACCCCCTTTTCGGTTTCCAGCCACAGATGCAGTCTCATGATCGGCTGATTCAGCGGGAACAGATCCGCAGTGCTGTCCGGTAACAGAGCTTTCTTTACAGTAGCGGTGTTATACACCATACCGTCGTTGAAGACACCGGGCGTTCCGCCTTCCGGAGATGTGTCCTGGTCAGACACCGGTTGATTGATAGATTTATTGATAACATATTGTTTTTTCATAATATTCTTTGTCGCCACCGCATGTAATAAGCTGTGAAACATATTTATTTGCAGGACTGTTTTTTACCTTTACGGGTGAGTCAATCTGAACGATTTTGCCATGTTCGTAAACGATTATTTTGTCTGAGATTGCGACGGCCTCTTCAAAATCATGTGTTACCATAAGGGCGGGAATGTTAAAGTTATCCCTGACCTCTCTCAGAAAGCGTCTCATCTCAAGGCGAAGAGGATGGTCAAGTGCTGAGAACGGTTCATCCAGCAACAGCATTTCCGGCCGGCGGATTAACGCCCGTGCAAATGCAACACTCTGTTTCTGCCCGCCTGATATCTCATTCGGGAATCTTTCCTCAAGCCCTGTGAGTTTAAATGCACAAATAATTT
>CAZOEH010000614.1:0-1738 GCA_964578785.1 uncultured Desulfonema sp.
TGATTATTATTGTCTGGCTGAGCCTTCATCGGGACCGGCATTGATGAGCCCCAAGACTTGGAAACAGTTTGTCCAGCCCATGATGACCGAGATTTGTTCCAAGGCCAAAGGCCCGATTGTGTTGCATATTTGTGCCAACACTGACCTGATTGTTCCTATGATGTGTGAAACCGGTGTGGCCGGAATAAGTATTGAGGAGAAAGCCGATATGAAAAAAGCCGTTGAGGTGGCGCATGCTAAAAACGTGCGCGTTTTTGGTAATGTGGCAACGGCAACGACCCTATTTATGGGCACTCCGGAAAAATGTTATGAGGAGTCGATTGCGAGCCTGGAAAATGGAACCGATTTTCTCACACCTGGTTGTGGCATTGCGCCTGGATCCCCACTTGAAAACATCAAACAGCTTAAAAGAGCCAGAGACGATTTTTATAAATCCAGAGGGTAGTGTTCCGGTAAAATATATTTGCAGACAATCCTGAATTGTTCTCTCTCCTATCGAAAACCGGGTTTGACATTCAACAGGATCAATAACGTTTTAATAATTAAACATAAATTGAAAGGAAACTTGTTTTAAAGGAAGTGGCAACCACAAGCAATGAATGTCATATCTGATAAAAAATTGGTTTTATTTGGCTGCCCCTTGGACTGCGATGAAAAATTCGATTCCATTCAGGAAAAAATCAACGGCCTATGGACCACGGGAAAAAGCGACGATCCTTTTGACGAGGTTATGGCATTCATTCGTCCGGAAGTCCAACAGGATTTATGGAGGGAGCTTGGTTCTGTGGATATCCCAACCTGGCTTCGCCCAAAACCCGGTGGTGAGGATCTTTTGAAGCTCAACACCGAAAATTTCATCGAATTCATTGATGATGATGGCTGCAGAAAGATAGCAGAAGCTGTCGCAGGTATTGTCTCAAAAAAGATACTACCTGATATTCCCTGTATGATCGGAATAGATCACTCATTGACCGGTGGCGTGTATAAATCTTTAACGGAATTTTATGGCAGGGATAATGTATCGCTGATTATCATTGACAGTCATACCGATGCCATTTCCATGCCTATTCTTTCCGATGCCATTCAATACGATATTGAAACGAATCCCGGTTCTGTTCATGACCCCGGGGATCCTTTTTTATATAACCGTCCGGACTCATACAATGCCAGTTCCTTTATCCATCACATGGCGGCTGAAGGGATAATTAATCTGAAAAATCTCTATATTTTCGGTGTGAGCGACTACCCGGAAAAAAAGTCGTTCCGTATTAAAGATCCACGTATTTCCAGATACACGGGCGCCTACGCGGAATTGAAACGCAGAGGATCCAAAATAATGACAAAAAAGGAGTACACGCTGGCCCCTCAAAAGCTAAAGACGCTGTTGCAGATGATATCGACGCCTTATGTGTATATCTCAATTGATATGGACATTGGTGCGATGAGCGCTGTTGAGGGCGTCAGGTTTCGGAATTGGAAGGGCTTGACGGAGTCAAAGATTTATAAACTAGTGGACACGCTAAAAATCCTGTTCACCCGGAAAATTCAACTTGCAGGAATGGATATTACGGAAATTGACCAGAGAAGAGCCGGAGAATATTATCCTGCCGGCAAAGATCAAACCTTTAGAATCGCAGCAAATCTGATCAAGAAAATAGGGTTTGGCCTTTGAACCGCAATAGCGGCGCATTCCCCGTAGCTTGCTGCGGGGAGCTTCAAAAAAAGACCTGTAAAGGAA
>CAZOEH010000615.1:0-864 GCA_964578785.1 uncultured Desulfonema sp.
CGGGGGCTCAGCCATACCTCAGGATATTCTGAACATAAAGGGCGAGGTGGCGCTTGCACGCTATCTTGTGGATGAAGTTCAGGAGGTTTACCGCCTGCAGGGCGTGCGTATAAACGACAAGCATATTGAAGTCATTGTCCGGCAGATGATGAGGCGTGTCAAGGTTGTCGATGTCGGCGATACGGACTTTATTCTTGAGGAACAGGTTGATCGCATAAAGTTTGAGGAGATGAACAAGGTTGTTAAGGGAAAAGGCGAAAAACCCGCCATAGCCGAACCCCTTATCCTGGGAATAACCAAGGCGTCCTTAAGTACCGACAGCTTTATATCGGCTGCATCATTCCAGGAGACTACCAAAGTTTTAACCGATGCAAGCATAGCCGGCGCTGAAGATTACCTCCGGGGGCTCAAAGAAAATGTTATCATGGGAAGGGTCATACCTGCGGGTTCAGGGCTTCCGTTATACGGAAAAACAGAGATAACTCACTAATTCACATATATATATTTTAAATAATTGTGATGAATATGGCCGGGAACAGCGCTTTATCCTGTTATTTGAGCTGAATGCATAGTGGATAATCCGCCAGGGTAAAGGTTAAAACGGCAAATAATTTTTTTTGTCATAAAATTGCTTGACATAAACCGGATATATGTATACAAAACGTTTCTTTTTGTTAAGTCTTTAAGCTTTACGAATTTAAAATATTTTTAAGAGGGGAATATGCCTACAATCAACCAGTTAGTAAGAAAAGGAAGGAGCAAGGTTGTCAGGAAGATCACCACGCCTGCACTTAAAGGAGCTCCTCAGAAAAGAGGTGTATGTACAAGGGTATATACATCGACCCCCAAGAAGCCTAATTCAGC
>CAZOEH010000615.1:874-1735 GCA_964578785.1 uncultured Desulfonema sp.
GCGCGGGGTTTGTCTCCAGGTGCGTACGATGACTCCTAAAAAGCCTAATTCAGCCTTGCGTAAAGTAGCAAGGGTAAGGCTTACATCGGGTTCCGAAGTTACGGCATACATTCCGGGGGTAGGGCATAATCTTCAGGAGCATTCGGTTGTTCTTGTACGCGGCGGAAGAGTGAAAGACCTTCCCGGCGTAAGATATCACATTGTGAGGGGAACCCTAGATACGCTTGGAGTCGACGACAGAAGGAAAGGCAGATCAAAGTACGGTGCGAAGAAACCAAAGTGATTATGCTTCAAATATACTTAAACAAACTGCAATAGATGGTGTGATATATGCCGAGAAGAAGAGATGTACCAGAGCGGGTTATTATTCCTGATTCCAAATATGAGAACAAGGTTGTCACGAAATTCATCAAAGCGATAATGAAAGACGGGAAAAAGAGCCTTGCAGAGTCTATACTATATGAAGCGCTGGATATTATAGGGAAAAAAGGGAGTGAGCCGCCTATAAAGGTTTTTGAACAGGCGCTTGATAATGTAAAGCCTATGATAGAAGTCAAGTCGAGGCGGGTGGGCGGATCGACATATCAGGTTCCGACGGAAATAAAACCGTCCCGCAGGACCGCTCTTGGGATAAGATGGATAATAACCTATTCTCATCAGCGGACCGAAAAGAGCATGGCCAGCAAGCTGGCCGGAGAAATCATGGATGCCGCCAACAAGCGAGGGTCTTCAATAAAGAAAAAAGAGGATACTCATAAAATGGCGGAGGCGAACAAGGCGTTTGCCCATTTCAGGTGGTAGTATTTTTTCGCTGGGATATGGAAAACCTGAGCCGGTGTTATTATAAATTTCGTTAAGCTC
>CAZOEH010000616.1:0-1444 GCA_964578785.1 uncultured Desulfonema sp.
AAGCTGGTAAACAAAGGGACGGAAACCGACACCCTGTACAATTCCTTCAACCTCTATTCTTCTTGCAGTGTACTCCCTTTGCATGAAAATCCTCTGAGACCTTTATGGAAGGAGTTGCTGAATGTTCAACCGGCAGGTTCACTTTTTTCCGCAAAATCAAGGGCTTCACGAAGCAGTTTCAGTGTTTCCATGGCCGCCTCTTCATCTATTTTTTTTATCGCAAAACCTGCATGCACTATCACATATTCTCCCACCTTCGGATCCTCCAGAAGAAGCAGGCTTGCCTGTCTCTGAACCCCGTCAACATCTATTATGCCGAGGTTGTTTTCAATCTTTACAATTTTTGAAGGAATTGCAAGACACATTATGTACCGCTCCTTTTCTGGTAATCGGACCCGAGACGATCAAGCTCTTTTAATACCAATCCAATCATCGGATCAATCTGTGATTTTGTTGCTGATGTAAGGTCAAGTCCAAGCGTATCGATATCCTCAGGCTCAACACCGAGTATCACCGTATTTGGGACTTTATCTAGGGCCTGGCACATGGTCAATGCTTCAAGAAAATCGACCTGGTGAAGAGAGTTTTTGGCCCTTATCCGATCCGGAATAGCATCTCCTTCAAGACGGTAAAGAGATCCAGCTTTACCTTTATTTCTGACTGCATCCACAACAATAAGGTGGTCGGCTTCGGATATAACACCAAGAAGGTTAAGACCGAGAACCCCGCCGTCAACCAATGAGACATTTTCCGGAAACTCGTAGAGCTCCTGTAATTTTTCTATAACGCGTATTCCAAAACCCTCGTCTGTAAAAAGGATACAGCCTACCCCGAGAATCATGATGTAATTTTGTTTCATTTCTTATCTTTCATAATTAATTATTTTATGGCGGTTTTGCAATAAATTATACCACTTTTTAATAGCGTCTTTCATGCGGCGAATCAATAAAATGTTATTAAAATAAAGGCTGGAAAGGCAAAAAAAATCCCCCGGTCTTCTTTGTAGGGTGAAAACCGGGGGGATGAATTTAATAAAATGCTTACAGAACTTTTATATCGTAAACCTGGTTTGATTCCGGATCAATTACATGCACGCCGCATGCAATGCACGGATCAAACGAATGTACCGTACGCAGAATTTCAAGAGGTTTCTTGGGATCCGCTACAGGAGTTCCGATAAGAGCCTCTTCAACAGGGCCCAGTTTGCCTTTTTCGCATCTTGGCCCAAGATTCCATGTTGAAGGAACGACATACTGGTAATTCTTGATGACCTTGTTTTCAATCTGAATCCAGTGGCCGAGAGATCCTCTTGCAACGTCATTAAGACCGACGCCCATGGCGCTGTTAGGCATTTCCCAAGGCGTGTAGGTCTTGGTGTCGCCACTTTTTAGGTTATCAAGAAGCTCCATAACCCAGCCAGGCATTGCGTTCCCTATTGCAACTG
>CAZOEH010000616.1:1454-1724 GCA_964578785.1 uncultured Desulfonema sp.
TTGCCGCAGTCCTCCCAAGGGTAGAAAAGAGAGCCTGAACCGGAACACCAAGTTTTGCCAGGGTGCTGTCTACAAGAGCCTTAATCTCTTTATTTCCTTTGCCATAGGCAACGAGAGTACGCGCAAGCGGGCCGACTTCACAGGCTTCACCATCATAACGCGGAGCCTTGAACCATGAGTATTTTTTATCAGTTACGTAATCGCCGTGTTTAGGCTTGGTTTCACCCTGGTAAGGATGCTTCGGAGCGCCGTCTTCATACCATCCGTGAG
>CAZOEH010000617.1:0-1724 GCA_964578785.1 uncultured Desulfonema sp.
CACCCTCCCAGACCGCCATGACAGCCCTGTGGAGAAAACGAAAGATGCTGCTTGGAATGGTAGGAGGTAAATGCGAAAAATGTGGGACAGCTCAATTCCCGAAAATGGATATATGTGTCAATCCGTCATGCGGAGCACTCAAGAGTCAGGGTGAATACGAATTTGCGGATGTTCCTGCAAAGGTAAAGACCTTTACGGGCGACCTTCTTGCTGTATCTGTTGATCCTCCCCATAAATACGGCATGGTCCAGTTTGAAGGGGGCGGGAGATTCATGGCCGATTTTACCGATTGCGAATTTGAGGAACTGAGGGTCGGGCTTCCGGTCAGGCTGGTTTTCAGGAGAAGAGGTGAAGACAGGGAGCGCGGTTTTATAAATTATTTCTGGAAGGCAATGCCTGTTCCTGGAGCTGCTGCAGAGATGGGGAAGGTCAGATTTGACGGACGCGTTGCAGTTGTGACAGGAGCAGGAGCAGGTCTCGGAAGGGTATATGCCATCGAGCTTGCAAAGCGTGGAGCAAAGGTTGTCGTGAACGACCTTGGAGGTTCCCGTGACGGATCAGGGACGGGCTCAAGTTCTGCTGCCGACAAAGTCGTAGATGAGATAAAAGCGGCAGGAGGAGAGGCGGTCGCAAACTATGACAATGTTGCAACACCGGAAGGGGGCGAAAAGATAGTTAAAACAGCTCTGGATGCATTTGGAAGAATAGATATTCTCATAAACAATGCGGGCATACTAAGAGACAAGAGCTTCATAAAAATGGAGCCCGATAACTGGAAAGCGGTTATGGATGTTCATTTGTCAGGCGCCTATAATGTTACAAGACCGGCTTTCAGCGCTATGAAGGAATACGGATTCGGCAGGATCGTGATGACAACTTCAGCAGCCGGGCTTTACGGAAACTTTGGCCAGACCAATTATTCAGCCGCAAAAATGTCGCTTGTAGGTCTTATGAATACGCTCAGGCTGGAAGGAAAAAAATATGATATAAAAGTTAATACGGTAGCTCCTCTTGCCGCATCAAGGCTGACTGAAGATGTCATGCCCCCGGAACTTTTTGAAAAGTCAAAACCGGAGTTTGTCTCTCCAATGGTTCTTTACCTTTGCAGCGAGGAGTGCAGAGAATCGGGAGCCATTTTTAACAGCGGCATGGGATACTACAACAGGGCCGCAATTATGACAGGGCCGGGAATCAAACTGGGCGAAGCCGGTAACCCTCCAACCCCAGAACAGATAAGTGAAAACTGGGATAAGATAAATCTTATGGAAGGGGCTAAAGAGATAGAGGATGCAAATTCCGCAGTTTTTGCGCTTATTGCCCCTCCTGATAAGGGTAAAAAGGAGACCGGCGGCCAGAAAAGCGCTGGACCGGATGTGAAAAGTATCTTCGGAAAAATGACGGAAGCCTTTAATGCTGAAGCAGCAAAGGATGTGGATGCCGTTTTCCAGTATGTCATTTCAGGTTCAGAAGGAGGCAACTGGTTCGTTACGGTTAAAGATTCAAAATGTGCTGTAACCGAAGGGACGGCGGAAAAATCAACCTGCACCCTGATAATTTCCGACGGCGATTTTGTCGAGCTTATTACGGGGAAACTGAATCCGATGCAGGCTTTTACATCAGGCAAGCTTAAGATAGAAGGCGACATCATGAAATCCCAGCTTATCGGTAAGCTGTTTAAAATTAATTAACAGGAGAAAGCAGTCATGGCTACAGGAATAAAAGAT
>CAZOEH010000618.1:0-1722 GCA_964578785.1 uncultured Desulfonema sp.
GCTATTCACATGTAATGCACCTTGTTTCAAGCATAACCTGTGATCTTGAAGATGGCTTTGACGCCTGGGATCTTCTCGCGGCGACTTTCCCGGCAGGCACTCTCTCCGGCGCGCCCAAGATAAGGGCTATGGAAATAATATCGGAACTTGAAAAGGAGCCGAGAGGCCCGTACGGCGGCGCCGTTGGATATATCTCTTTTCACGGAAACATGGATATGGCGATAACAATAAGAACAGCCTGCGTCGAAAGCGGAAAGCTGACGGTGAGGGCCGGAGCCGGAATTGTGGCCGATTCAATCCCGGAACATGAACTGGCTGAAACGGTAAATAAGGCAATGGCCATACAAAAAGCCCTTCAGCTAATGCATAGAGAGCTTTGAGCAACTTGCATTAATCGGTGCAAGGATGAAAGAGATTCCGGCAATACGCATAAGCCCATACCCTGCATCGGTCATCAACGGAGAGTAAAATATGATTTTGATGATAGACAATTTCGATTCATTCACGTACAACCTCGTCCAGTATCTGAAACAGCTTGGCGCGGCTGTCACGGTCGTACGGAATAATGCGGAGTCATTGGGTGATATTATAGCCATGGAACCCTCAGGGATAGTCATCTCTCCCGGCCCGGGCCGGCCTGAGTCGGCAGGCTTATCAATTCCCGTCATAGAACGGTTTTCAGGCAAGATCCCTTTACTCGGCGTCTGCCTCGGCCACCAGGCGATAGCGACGGTTTTCGGAGGCTCCGTCGTTTCCGCGAAAACACTCATGCACGGAAAGGTCTCGCAGGTAACATCAGACGGAAAAACAATATACAAGGGCATTCCGAATCCTTTTAACGCCATGCGCTATCATTCTCTCGCCGTATCCCGGGATAATTTTCCTTCCTGTCTTGAAATAAGTTCCGAATCTGAAGACGGAGAAATAATGGGAATACGTCACCGCAGCCACCAGACCGAAGGGGTTCAGTTTCACCCCGAATCTATAATGACTTCGGTCGGGAAGCGGCTGCTGAGAAATTTTTTGAATGGAATAAAACAGTGAACCGGACTTCGAATATCGAATATCGTACATCGAACAACGGAAACATAAAGAGGTATAACAATGTTTAGAGAAACTTTGAAAAAGATAATAGCAAGAAAAGACCTTTCGGGAACCGAAATGGCTCAGATGATAGCCGACATTTTTTCAGGCGAAATCACCGATGCCCAGGTAGGCGCCTTCATGGCAGCGCTTGCTACTAAAGGAGAGACTTTTGAGGAACTGGCTGGAGCGGCTTCCGCCATGCGGAAAAAAGCGCGGCGCATACAGACATCGGCAAAGACCGTAGTCGATACCTGCGGGACGGGCGGAGACGGAGCAAAGACTTTCAATATCTCGACCACAAGCGCCTTTGTTGTTGCAGGCTGCGGCGTTACGGTAGCAAAACACGGAAACCGCTCCGTTTCGAGCCAGTGCGGAAGCGCCGACCTTCTCGAAGCTCTCGGCTTCAAGCTTGACACCGCTCCCGAGATCGTCGAGGAAGCCGTCCGGGAAACCGGGATAGGATTCCTTTTTGCCCCGCTTTATCATGGAGCCATGAAATACGCGGCAAAGGCGAGAAAGGAAATAGGATTAAGAAGCATATTCAACATGCTTGGCCCTCTTACAAATCCTGCTTCGGCAAACTGCCAGCTTCTCGGCGTTTATGCCCCTGAGCTGACCGAGATGTTTGCCCAGGCT
>CAZOEH010000619.1:0-1720 GCA_964578785.1 uncultured Desulfonema sp.
ATTTCTAACTTACTAATGAGCTTTTTGGGGATTTTTAAATCACTTCGCTAAATCATCCGCCTCAGGCGGATGATTATTAACGCTCAGTTCTTTAAAAATCTATTTCCCAAAAATCTCAAATCCGTTCGCATATGACTTTTTACGAAGCAGTCATTAATTAGGATCACGGAGGATGAGTATGAATTACAGCAACATTATTTTCAGGATTGAGGATGGTATCGGCACTATTATATTTAACAGGCCTAAGGCCCTGAACGCGCTGAACTCGGAATTGCTGGGAGAGTTTTCTCATGCGCTTGATGAAATATCGGGCAACGAGGATATCAGGGTTCTGGTACTGACCGGTGCGGGTGAAAAATCGTTTGTGGCCGGCGCAGACATAACCGAACTGGCAAAGTTCAATTCGCTTGAAGGTAAAATATTTGCCAGGAAAGGACAGAGTATAATAAGCAAACTCCAGGAACTGCCCATACCTGTCATAGCTGCGGTAAACGGATTTGCGCTAGGCGGCGGGAGTGAAATCGCGCTTGCCTCTGATTTTATCTATGCTTCTGAAAAGGCGATGTTCGGACTCCCTGAGATCAATCTCGGTATAATTCCCGGATTTGGCGGAACCCAGAGACTTCCGAGGCTTATCGGCATAAACAAGGCAAAAGAGATGATATTCACAGGAAGGATGATTACGGCATCCGAAGCTCTCGGTTTTGGAATGGTAAACAGGGTTGTTGCTCCGGAATCTCTGATGGATGAAACTGTTAAGACTGCAAAAATCATGGCATCAAAAGGCAAAGTGTCACTTCGTGCGGCAAAGCAGGCTATTAACGGCGGTATCAATACCGATCTCGTCACAGGCTGCAGAATCGAAGTCGATTCATTCGCGCTGTGCATGTCAAGCCGTGATGCCAAGGAAGGTACGTCCGCGTTTCTTGAAAAAAGAAAAGCTGATTTTAAGGGCACGCTTAAGGATTAAAATGATGTAATATCAAAATTCTGTTAAACAATTGACACTTTCAGTTAAATTGGATAATAATTAATCATTGCAGAAAAACCTATCCCGTTTATCGGGGTAATGAAGCCGTCATACCCGATTGCATAATAGTTCCATGGATAAAAATAAAACGACCATTCAGCTTGCCTGGGGAATAGTGCTTATTCTTGCGGGAATCGGGGTATTTTACAGGATACCGGAGGCAATGCTGCGTATAGAAACAATAGGCCAGTTCTCTTCGGTAATGTTCTTCATCAGGTTTTGTTTTTATTTTATGGGTGTTCTGCTGATAGGCGGGGGGATCAGGAAGGTCTACAATTACTACGCGAAACCTGAAGGCAAAGAGCCGGACAGCTGATCTAACCCGGCACAATAAAATATTAAACGGCGGTATTGATTATGCTTAATAATAATGAAAATGCCCATGACTCCCATGTTCAGGATCTCAAGTCCGAGGTCGAGTACAGGACAAATCTTCAGAATATCTGCAACAAAATATATGCCGCTTCGAACCTGGACGAAATATTAGTAAATTTGAAAGATGAAATAACATCTCTTTTCGAGGCTGAGAGAATAACGGTTTATGTCGTCGATGGAAAAACCAGGGAACTTGTTTCAAGATTCAAATCGGGAACCGAGGTGGCGGAAATCCGGATTCCGGTCTCCATAGGCAGCCTTGCCGGCTATTCCGCTTTCAGGCAGAAACTGATAAACATAAAAAATGTTTACGAT
>CAZOEH010000620.1:0-1719 GCA_964578785.1 uncultured Desulfonema sp.
TCCTGTCGGTCGTAGTGGCATTTTTTGCGGCGATCTTTCTCTCCTTTTTACTCGAATTCTTAGGCCGGATAAAGTCGGAGGACCCGGAAAGATACAGGGCGCTTAAGGACGGCATTCTTTTCAGGAAAAAAAGATAGCGCGGGTCTGCGATTTACGAGACAAAGGGTTATTTCATCTTAATCGTGTAGGTCCCGCCCCAGTCTTTATCGGGCGGATTAATCTTATATTCATTGCAGCGGGCCAGCATGGTTTTGCTTGGCCCGTCATCTATTGTGATGTCGAGGGCTGATATGAATTGCTTTATGGCAAGATCCCAGTCGCTTTTCCTGTATGCCTCAAGACCTTTTTTATAAAGCTCAAAAGTCATTCTCATCTTGTCATTCACATCTTCAGGATATCCGATAAGCTCATAGATGGTAATAGGTTTCTTTCTGCCTACCACACCAACCATGTCTATCTCGCGTGTCACAATGCCGTTTCCTGCCGTGGCAAATGTAGTATCGCTTATCATCGTATAGATGCCGTAAATCTTGTTGACTCCTTCAAGTCTTGCGGCAATGTTGACTGTATCTCCCATCATTGTGTAGTCCATCCGGGTTTTTGATCCCATGTTCCCGACAACGGCATTACCGCTGCAAAGCCCTATGCGCATTTTCAGTTGGGATTTATTCTCTGCTTTCCACTTTGTCCTCAGCTCTGCGAGTCTTTTCTGCATTTTTATACATGCCTTGCAGGCAACTTCCGAATGATTGGGCAGATCATTGGGGGCTCCGAAAAAGGCGATAATCGCGTCTCCTTCGAATTTATCCAATGTTCCCTCATATTCGAGGATGATATCGGTCATTTCAGTAAGGAATTCATTTAATAGATCAACTATCTCTTTGGGAGAGAGTCTTTCGGAAATACCTGTAAAACCCTGGATATCTGAAAAAAACGCGGTGATATTCCGTTCCTGTCCGCCAAGAATTAGCTTTTCAGGAGAATCTATGAGCTGCTGAACAACGGATGGAGCAAGAAATGTGGAAAAAGCATCCCTGATGAATTTTTTCTGTTTTGATTCGGCCATGTATCTGAACAAGGTGACGCTCACATAAACAAGAAACATTGCTGAAAGAGGATATACGAGGTTTAATATCCAGCCCTTTCCGTAAAAAAGCATGAAGCACATAAAAATGTACCCTAAAAACTGAACAATAAAAAGAGCTGTTCCGGTAGCTATGCCCATTCTTGGAATTGCGATCCCAAGCAACAGACCCGCAATGATTATAGCTAAAATATCGAACAGGTAAGTCCAGCTTGGATAGAAAATGAAGTCTTTGGATAGAATACTGTCAATGACATTGGCATGAATTTCAAGACCCGGGAAAACATTTGAAAAGGGTGTTACCCTAAGATCGTATATTCCGACTGCTGTTGCGCCGACTACAACAATCTTGTCTCTGATAAGATTGATATCAGCAGTCTCTTTTAATATATCTGTAACAGAAATATGAGGAAAGGTTTTTGCCGGCCCCCTGTAGTTGACTACTATTCGCCCGATTTCATCAACTGGTATTGAAAGATCCCCGATGGAAAGTTTACCAATACCGTATTCGTAAATCTTTACAGAAGGTTGTTTATCAAGAAAAGCGCCGACAGCAGCAATAGACAGCGGGGCATATAAAAATTCTCTGCATTTAAGGACAGCGGGAAGCCACCGGACTACTCCGTCCTGATCAG
>CAZOEH010000621.1:0-1426 GCA_964578785.1 uncultured Desulfonema sp.
TGGAAAACGAAAGCGATGTTCTGCTTATGCCGTTGTCGTCTTCGGCAACCACCACCAGGGGAATTGAGAGCGTTTTATCGAGCCGTACATCGGCAGCGGGATCTATAATGGCCACACTGGGCGGAGCATCTTCTATAACGCCGACACGATAGGTAATAGGATCTTTGTTCACAAGGCCGTCCTGGTCTTTAATAACAAAGTGATATGATATCTGACGCCGCACCTTGAAACGGGCTTTTGCAGTAACACCATCCACCTCCATGGGAATTTTTAAGGAATCAGAAAAAACAACAACCGCACGTGAAAGCGATTTGCTTCCCTGCACCGTGAGATGGATCTGGCTTCCCAGAGGGGCGGTACAATCACCCGCGTCCCTCTCAAGTTTGCGCACACTTTTTTGCATATACGAAGGAGCATGTATTTCCACCTGGAGCACCGCTATTTCGGGATTGCGGATTACGCCGACTTTATAGGTGGGGCTTTGCCGGTAAAGCCCTTGAATGTGATAGGTGAAGGGAACACGGATATCGCGTATGGTTATGGTGGCGCTGTCCATGCCCGCATACGTCACCGGACCGGGCTGACCGGCCGAAAGAGACGCAACCAGCCTGAGCGCTTCGTTTTGCCTGTTGGTCACCAGAACAATGAGTGAATCGTCGGAAACAACTGTTGCATTTCCCGGCACAACGGTGAACTCATTGCTCTGCCCGTTGAAAGAGAACGGGTGCGCCAACGACCATAACGTAGTACGGGTGCGCGGCGAACCTGTCGCAAGAACTGCCAATGCAATAAGCAGCGCCGCCAATAGAGCCAGTACGGATGCGGAAGGAAGCGGACGCGGCAGGAACATATTGAATGATACCGGAGCCGCGGTTTCCTCTCCCTGGGCAATGGCCAGCGCAACAAGCGGCTTGTACGCGCCCTCTGATGGCGCGGAAACATACAGCTGTAAGGTGTTTGATACGGCGTTTTTTAAACGCGGCTCCTTTTTTTCGAGATCCATAGATAGACGAACAAGGTCTTTTTCATTCAATAAAACAAAACCCATCCGTATGCACAGTACCGCAGCAATAATGAAAAATGCGACAATATCCACTACCACATAGGCAAACGCGCTTGGGAACATAACAAGTGTTATCAGCACAAAAAGAAGAATGAGCGAGCATGCTGCGGGAAGGGATTCAAGAACAGCGCGTATGAATCGCCGAAGCCACAACGCGCTTCGATATCGTTTCATTTTAATAAGCAGGAGATGATCCATGAAAAATTCTCCGCTTAATGAGTAAGTATGTATGAAATAATGTTTACTCCCATGCGCAGAGCTTCTTCGTGTTTCTCCGGCGGGTCGCTATGAACTTCGGGATCTTCCCATCCGTCACCCAAATCGGTATTAAACGAATAAAACACCACGAGCCGTCCCCGGTAG
>CAZOEH010000621.1:1436-1718 GCA_964578785.1 uncultured Desulfonema sp.
GTCCTTCGGGCGATCCCCCTTTATGCTTGTGGATTTTAGGGAGCCCGCCAGAGAATTCGTAAAAGCTATGATAGAGGGGATGCGAAAAAGGAAGTTCAACCAGGGTGAGTTCAGGAAAAACCCGCTTCAATTCCCTTCGCAGTGATTCATCCATGCCAAAGTTATCATCGGCATGAAGGAACCCGCCTTTTTCAAGATACTCCCGTAACCGGGCGGCTTCGGTATCGGTAAACTTCACATTTCCATGCCCCGTCATATAAAGAATGGGGTATGAATACAGAT
>CAZOEH010000622.1:0-1717 GCA_964578785.1 uncultured Desulfonema sp.
CTTTTATGCCGATCACCTCTCCGTGAAAGATCTCCGCCTCGTCATCAAACTCTACCTTTGCCGCGTATCCTTTGTATTCCATCATGGTTTCACTCCTGCTTCGGCAAGAAAACGGCGCATTGATTTAAGCGCACCCTTGTCAGTTTCCTTGCCCGGGTGTGGACGGTGAAAAACCGCCCTGATTCCGTTAAGGGCAATCCGGACCCTCGACCCTTTTCCCTCGCTTATCTCAGCACCCAGGTGCTGTAGCAATGACATTATATCCGCCCAATTGACATCTGACCTGGCCGGGTTCTCGAAGATCAGCGCAAGTGTCTTTTGATGCCTGGCAGCCATGATTTAATAGTATCACTATATGATACTACTGTCAAGGAGAGAAATTTTCAAATGGGACATGTTTGCATCTGGTTTTTGATTGAACTTCTGGCATTTGAACTGCCGATCTTCCGAACTTCAGACTTCCGCGCTATTGGGATATCGTTCACTAACCGTTTATGTGTACGTTATTGTATAATATACACATCATGGAGGTGATGAAATATGCAGACAGCAAAGGTAAGAAAACAGTTTCTTCTTGAACCCGACAAAATTAAGATGGTAAGGCGGATCACCAATGCCGCTACCGATACTGAGGCGATCAATAAAGCCCTTGATATGGTGATTGCCAACGAGAAAATCCTGAAAACGCTTGCCACGGTAAAGGGTAAGGGGAAAATAGAGGATATCTTTGGCCGATTATCCGTTTAAGGTTATTTGCGACACCTCGATATATATCCCTTTCATAAATCAGGGCATAGCGCATCCTGCAGTTTTTAACGAGACCTCCGCGCCATTACTATACATGAGTTCGGTTGTTGTATCCGAACTTTTCGCCGGAGCGCATGACAGCCAGTCCATTAAGCTTCTCGACAAATTGTATAACACCTTTCAGGATGTCGGAAGACTGATAGTTCCCAACGATGATGACTGGCGTAAAACAGGCGGCATCATCGCAAAAAGCAGAAAGAAATACGGGTATGAAGCAATATATCTTTCCCGACTGCAAAATGACATTCTTATCGCCTGCTCTGCCCGTAGAATTGGGGCGTTTGTGCTTACGAAAAATTGTAAAGATTTTGTGAGAATACGTGAGTTTGTGGATTTTCGTATTTATGGGCCGTAACGCTATTCTTTCCATATATCCTTGGCCCGTTTTCTTCTTAGCACAAATACAAGAAGCTCTTGCCTTTCATAGACATAACGTTTTATCATTAATAACTTTTTTGACTCTAAGGGGACGGAGAACAAATGGAAGGACTGATTCCGGCTGAGGTTATCGAAAGAAAAATCTACTTAATACGCGGACATAAAGTTATGCTTGATAAAGATTTGGCATCTCTTTACGATGTCAAACCGATTCGGTTGAGGGAACAGGTTAAACGGAACCTGAAAAGATTTCCGGACGATTTTATGTTTCAACTGAATGATCAGGAGATTGATTCCATGGTATCGCAAAATGCGATACCATCACGCAAACACCTTGGAGGCTATAATCCATATGTCTTTACTGAACAAGGTGTTGCAATGCTTTCCACTGTGCTGAACAGTGACCGTTCAATTGAGGTAAATATTCAGGTCATGCGGGCGTTTGTAAAGCTTCGCGAGATGCTTTCGACCCATAAAGACCTTGCCAGGAAACTCGCCGGTATGGAAAAGAAATATGACGCCCAGTTTAAGG
>CAZOEH010000623.1:0-1715 GCA_964578785.1 uncultured Desulfonema sp.
ACTTGCTTAGGGATGATTTGTCCCTTTGTCACTTGACATCGCACCGCACTTCTTTAAAAACATCGGATACAGATAAAGAATTTAAAGCTTATAACTTAAAATGCTTAATTGCTCCACGGATGGCCTGGTCAATCTTCGAAAGCATTTCATCTACCTCTTCCCTGGATATGATAAAAGACGGGGCGATAACCAAAAGATCTCCGTTATTACGCAACACCATCTTGTTTTCCCAGCACCAATCTCTTATCCATCTGCCCACGCCGAGCTTCGGGTCAAACCGTTTCTTTAATTTGGGGTTTTGCATAAGTTCTATCGCCCAGAGCATGCCTATCCCGCGGATATCACTCACGATAGGGTATTTGTATAATTGTTCCAGACTTTCCTTTAAATACTTCCCTGTCTCGGCCGCCTTTTCCACCAGGTTCTCTTTTTCAATTATCGCTAGATTAGCAAGGGCGGCGGCACAGGAAAGAGGATGGCCGCCGTATGTGCTGCCGCTCCTTAATTCGCTGCCGGGGCCTTTTTTAAATACATCGCTATATTTTTTAGTAGTCACCGCGGCGCCTAAAGGAAGGTATCCCCCGGTTAATGCCTTGCCGATTGTCATTATATCCGGCGTTACATTCCAGTGTTCACACGCAAACCACTTGCCTGTCTTGCCAAAACCGGTCTGCACTTCGTCAAAAATAAGCAGAATGCCGTATTTATCGCACAGAGCTCGGACGCCCTGCAGGTAGCCGTCCGGCGGCAGGGGATACCCGATATTAGAACCGGGAATCGGGTCCATGATAACCGCTGAAATAGTTTCCGGATTTTCCCAAATAATTATTTTTTCCATCGCTTTTAAGCAGGCTAAACCGCAAGTCGACGGCTCAAGACCTAATTCACATTCGCAGCAGCGGGCAGGCGGCGCAAACAAACAGCCGGGAACCAACGGCTCAAAACATTCCCGCAATGCTGGGTGGCCGGTATAGGATGTTGCCCCGATAGTTGTTCCGTGATAAGAGTATCTTCGGGCAAGAACTTTATATCTGTGCCGCTGCCCGTTTTCCCAATGGTACTGCCTGGCTATCTTAACGGCCGTCTCGTTAGCTTCAGAACCGCTGTTGACAAAAAAACTGACTCCAAGGTCCCCGGGCATAATCTCGGCCAATTTTTCGGCAATTTTTATCAGGGGAACGGTGAACGAATCGTGATAGTTGGGAAAAAACTCAAGGTAGTCCATCTGCTCCAGGACCGCCTGTTTTATCTCAGGCCTGTGGTGACCGCAAACAGTGGTAAGCAGCGATGAAAAAGTATCCAGATATTTATTGCCGTGAATGTCGTAAATGTAACAGCCTTCGCCGGCGGCAAATATCTTGGGGTCCCGGGCAAGATCCGCATTGCTGGCCCAATGAACAATAATGTGTTCCAACCCGCTCTTCAGCAACTGTTCTTTTTCCTTATCGGTAAATTTCGGCAGCTCCATTGCGTCTCCTTTCCTTTTTAATCATTAAATTTTATATTAATCCTTACTTTTTAAAATGGACACAATTTCCATTACCCATATACTGAAACAGGCAGCGTGGTCGACATAGATGACGAGCTCGTCAGGCTCATCCGCCTCATAGCGAAAGCCGCCTTCGGGACGCTGCGTCTCCACGACAAAATCGCAGAACCGATATGCGGCCTCTCTGGCTCGCTCGTCGCCGGTGATCGTGTAATAGATCGCGCAG
>CAZOEH010000624.1:0-1711 GCA_964578785.1 uncultured Desulfonema sp.
ATATTATAATCGGCAAAACCGATAATCCGCTCAGGACACGCGCCCATACAGGTTCCGCATCGTCTGCATCTTGTCGGGTTCGGCTTCGGAGTGCCTTTTTCATCATCATCCAGGGCGCCGAAAGGACATTCCTCAGTGCAGCGCTTGCATTGGGTGCATCTTTGGAAGAAAAAGTCGGGAAACGACATGTCGCCTGATCTCGGGTGAACAGCAACACCCCTGTTGGAAGATTCAACGCATTGAATCGCTTTAAGGGCTGCGCCGGTTGCATCTTCAATTGTCTCTTCCATGGTCATGCTTCTGCGGATACATCCGGCGGCATAAATGCCGGTTCTCTGTGTTTCATATGGAAAGCATATGAAATTTGAATCGGTGTACTTGTCAAAAAGATCTATGTCACGGAACCCGGGGCCCTGCCTGTAGGCAAGGTTTACAATAGGGTCATCAGCGGTTGCAGGAACCATGCCTGTGGCAAGAACAACCATATCCGCTTTAACCTTTATCTTTTCGCCAAGCAGGGTGTTGTCGGCTTCAACAACCATTCCGTCGCCGTTTTTTGAAACACTCACCACTTCTCCCTTGGTCAAAAAGATACCGGGATCCTGCTGGATGCTCTTATAAAAATTTTCCATGAGGCCCGGGGTCCGCATATGCTGATAAATGACATAGGCCTTCCCGTCCGGATAATCTTCACGGACATATTTAGCCTGCTTCAACGATACGAGACTTGTAACCGATCCGGCATAAGCAAAATCATTGTCGCTTCCTTTTCCGGGACTCTGGACAAAAACAACAGACTTTGCCTCTTTACCGTCTGAAGGTCGAATTATCTTGCCTTTCGCGGCAAGCTCCTCAAACTGGGTATTCGTAACAACATCGGGAAGCTCTCCAAACCCAAGATGGGCAAATTCATTTTCCACGACCTTGTATGGCCTCCATCCCGCGGCAAGTATGACTGCGCCGAATTTTTCGCCGTTCGGATCAACCGCAAGGATATCCAACTTGCCTTTATTAAATTCCTTGTAAAGCTCTATCTGTTTATCCTTATCAAACTCTTTCCCGTTCGAATCAATCTTCATTTCTGGAGGGAGCGGAAATGGAACATCAAATTCTATATTTTCTCCCGGTTTCTTAAAAGAAACGGTAAAATCCCCGGGCTGACCGGCTATTCTGGCAACAATAGTGTTCGTTTTCACTGTTATGCCGGCCAATGATTCAAGCTCTTTAATCCTGTCTGAAATAACAGGAGGAATAATATTCTCAAACGGATTTTCAACCGGAAGCTGCTTGCGCACCTTTGCGGCATATCCTCCCAGAGAGCTTTCCTTCTCTACGATTGCTACTTCATATCCGGCCTTTGCAGCATCTATAGCTGCTGAAATACCTGCTATACCGCCGCCGATAACCAGTATTTTCCTGCAAAAAGCGTCGAGTTTATAAGGCTCAGGCAGTGTTATCTTCTTTATCTTGATGACACCCATTTTCAGATAATCTTCAGCCATCATCTGGATGTGGTCAATGCCGCCTTCTTCTCCGGCTTTTTTTGTGCTTGGATGGGTCCATACAACCTGCTCTCTCAGATTGACACGGTCCACAAGGCAGCCGTCAAATCTGAAAATATCGAAATTAACCCGGCGGGAACAGGCTCCAATCACGAGGGAATTGACTCCCTCGCCGGCTATATCCTGCTTGAGTAATTTCAGGCCTTCCT
>CAZOEH010000625.1:0-1702 GCA_964578785.1 uncultured Desulfonema sp.
AGCGTCCTGCATTTTCCTATCAGTTCCGCGATCTCCGGCTTCTGCCTGGCCAGTTCATTCAGCCTCGGCTCCTGCTTTAACGCATCATCAAGACTTATCTTCAGGACATCGGGGATCATCTTTGCTATTTCATCAACTTCCCGGAGCGGAACATCAAGAGCCCGCCCGACATCCCTTATTACCGCCCGCGTCTTCATCGAGCCGAAGGTCGTAATCTGGGAAACCCGGTCCTCGCCGTATCTTTCGACAACATATTTCAATACCCTGTCACGCCCGTTTATACAGAAATCGACATCTATGTCCGGCATGCTTTTACGGGCCGGGTTCAGAAAACGCTCAAAGATGAGACCATGCTCGATAGGATCGAGATCGGTAATACCAAGCGAGTATGCGACAAGGCTGCCGGCCGCAGACCCTCTCCCGGGGCCGACAGGAATGCTGTTTTCTCTGGCATACTGAATAAAATCGGCTACGATAAGAAAATATCCCGAAAAGCCCATTGAAACAAGAACCGACATTTCATGTTCAAGGCGCTTTCTGTATAAACTCTCATCCGCAGAGGCGTTTTTTGACTTTATTTTAAGCAGCACCCGCTCAAAGCCTTCGCTCACTTTATGCGCAAGAAGCTCCTCCTCGGTCTGGCCGTTGGAAGTATTAAATAGCGGGAAATGATAACTGTTGAAATCGAGCTCGAGATTGCATCTTGCCGCTATCTTTGCCGTGTTTTCAATCGCTTCCGGGGTACCGGCAAAAAAGGAGTTCATCTCTTCCCCGGACTTGAAGTAAAGCTGATCGGTTTCAAATTTAAAATGTGACGGGTCCCTGACGGTTTTTCCGGTCTGGATGCAAAGAAGAATCTCGTGCGCCCTGGCGTCGTTTTTATCAAGGTAGTGGCAGTCATTGGTTGCAACGAGCGGAATCGAGAGCCTTTTACCCATGTCGATGAGATCTTCGTTTATCTTCTTCTGTATATCTATCCCGTTATGCTGGAGTTCAAGAAAAAAATTATTCTCTCCGAACAGATCCTGATAGAACCGCGCGGTTTCATCCGCTTCGGCGATTTTCCTCTCTCCCGCAAGCGCCGGAATTTCACCATGCAGGCAGGCGGAAAGAGCTATCAGGCCCCCGTGATATTGCCTGAGAAGATCCTTATCTATCCGGGGTTTATAGTAAAAGCCTTTTAACTGCGCGATTGACGCAAGTTTGCAAAGATTTCTGTATCCCTCGTTGTTTTCGGCAAGAAGGATAAGGTGTGAAGCGCCCTTGCTGTCCTGAGGTGTCTTGTCGGTAAGCTTTCGCGGGGCAATATAGCATTCGCATCCTATGATGGGTTTGATGTCCTCTTCTACCGCCCTTAAATAAAATTCAAGGGCGCCGAACATCGTCCCGTGGTCCGTTATGGCCACCGCATCCATGCCGAAATCCCGCACACGGTCGAGAAGATGATTGATTCTTATGGCTCCGTCAAGGAGGCTGTATTGCGTATGAACATGAAGATGAACGAATGAAGAAGATATACCTGACATTCTCTGACCTGATTTATAATTAATTTCGGTGGATTCTTAAAAAGTCATATTTCAAACGGCAAAGTAAAAAGCTCCATATGCAAGGTGTGCGAATTATAAGGAATGAGGCGATTAGTACGCCGCACTGACGAAGAATGAAGCACAACTTAAGCAGAGGGACTTTTTACGAAGCTGTT
>CAZOEH010000626.1:0-1702 GCA_964578785.1 uncultured Desulfonema sp.
GTCAATATCGATCTGTTCTTCCTCGTCCAGACCAATCCACCATGTTTCAAATTCGACGGTATATTCAACACCCCATGCCATAGAAGGAATATAACCTCTATGGAATATCAAGTCAATAGTTTTTCACATTGATAAATGCCATTAGAAATCAATCATTCCCTTCAAGAGCGACTTTTTGTGGACTTCAGGAAGAACTCAATTTAAAAATGGATCAGTTCTCGGGGGTAAGGTCACAGCAGACATAAAATCCTCAACATCCGCTATTATATAAATAAAAACACGAATCGGGTTGCTGAAAAAACTTGAATCCGGATAAAAATGGAGTATGCTCCCTTCTGGTAAGATAAAACAGGAGTAGCATCATGGCTTATGAAATTGATCGATTCCTGAAAATTAAGCTGGTGAAAGGGCAATCGGCCTTTTTGTGGTGCGCTCGGAAAACCAATAAATAATTATTGCGAAAAGAGAAAAATATGCATCGTGTAATGATAGAACCCGCAGATTATGATACGTGCCGAAAGGCTGTGGATCTGGCCTTTGAGCTTTTTCCCCTTCAGATTGCCGGAAAAAAGATATTGATCAAACCTAATGTTCTACGGGCATCAGAGGCGAAAGAGCACATCGTGACTAACCCCGCTTTATTGCGTGCGGTTGTGGAAAAAGTCGAAGAAATGAAACCGGGAGAAATAATCGTGGGCGACAACCCCGGACTTTTTAACTACGGAGATAACGAGAAAAGCTTCAAGACAGCCGGATTGATGGAAGCGGCCAAGGGCTATTACAGAAATCTCGGAAACACTCCTCAAAAGGTGGCCTTCAACCCGGAGTTCCTGCCAGAGGTGGGCGTCTCCAGGGAAATTCTTGAGGCCGATATTCTTATCAGCCTTCCCAAGTTCAAGACCCATGGACTTACAGTCATGACCGGAGCTGTTAAAAACAGTTACGGTATACTGCCCGGCGCGCAGAAAGCCCGCTTGCACCGGATTGCCGGAACACCCGAACGTTTCCATGAAATGATTGTGGATGTGTTCCGTCTCAGGGTGCCCGATCTTTTCATTGTGGATGCGGTGGTGGGTATGGAGGGAAACGGCCCGGCCTCTCCCGATCTGAGGGATATAGGCCTGATCCTGGCAGCCGATAACGCGGTGGCGTTAGACAGCGTCATTGCGACGATGATGGGCCTGGACCCTTCCCGCTTGCGATTTCTTCAGAAGGCAAAAGCGCTGGGTCTTGGCGATTATGATGCGGCCAATATCCGGATACATGGAAAGCTGACGGTGCTGTCTGATTTCAAGCTTCCGCCCCTCGGGGGTCAGGCGATCGCAAGCAACACGGCGGTTCAGGAATTCATGATAAAAAGGAGCCTCGTAAAGCCGCAGCCTGATCCTGATCTGTGCACCGCCTGCGGCGTCTGCATAGACCATTGCCCGGTATCGGCTCTCTCCATGAAAAAGAATCTCCCCGAGGCTGATCCTGATATCTGCATAGCCTGTTTCTGCTGCCAGGAGATGTGTCCGGAAAAAGCGATGTCATTGAGGTAAGAAATATCGTTGCAATTATTCAGGAGCCAGAAGCCAGAATTCAGGAGCCGGAATAAAAAAGGAACCTGCTTCTATTCAGGATTCTTGATCCTGAATTCTGACTCCTGAGCGGATACAAGATTTGTATATGATAATAAGAAAAAATATTAGTGATGATAAGC
>CAZOEH010000627.1:0-1694 GCA_964578785.1 uncultured Desulfonema sp.
GCGCGAATCAGTATGCGGTTAATATTCGATCTGTCAAGTTGCCGGGTCAACAATTTATGCCCCTCTCAATTCATCAACATGCTCTGCTATGTGTTTCAGAACCTCTTTTAAGACGCCTCTGTGTTTATCCGCGAATTGTTTTGCGGATATCCCCGTTCTGCTGCGTAATTCAGGATCCTCAAGAAGAATCTTAAGAGTTGCGTAAAGCTCCTCTTCATCTGCAACTTTAAAGCCGCCCTTTTCAGCCAGCAGAAGCTCGGACATTAAAACAAAGTTATGCATATGAGGGCCAAAGAGCACCGGGCAGCCGAAACCGGCAGGCTCAAGAATATTATGCCCGCCCAGAGGAACCAGGCTCCCGCCGACAAAACTGATTTTGCCCAGGCCGTAAATTCTGCCCAATTCACCTATCGTATTCAAAACCAGAACTTTGTAAGGGGCGCTGTTATCATTCAGATTTGTTTTCAGTACGCTCTCGAGCCTCATATCTCCGGCTGATTTTAATATATTATCCGACTCCTCAATATTCCGGGGGGCAATAATAAGCCGAAGCCCCGGAAATTCCGGAAGAAGCCTCGAAAATACATTCAGGATCATCCGGTCCTCATTCTTATGAATGCTTCCTGCAACCCAGATAACATCCTCCGTATCAAGATATAGCTTCTCAAGCCATTCATTGCGCTCACCGATAAGCATCGGCAACCGGTCAGTGTCAAATTTTATATTCCCGGTTGTTATAATCCGTTCAGGATCAATACCGGCTTCAAGGAGCCTTTTTGCATCGAGTTCGGACTGCATCATGCATAACGTGAATCTGTTTAAAACAGATTTTATTAAAAATGAAAATCTCCTGTACGATTTGTAGGTGCGGGGTGAAATCCGCCCGTTTACAAGGAAGCATTTTACACTTTTATCTGAAAGATGAGTAATAAGCCCAGGCCATATATCAGTTTCAACAAGTATAAAAATGAATGGATTTATATGCCTGACTGTTCTTTGAATACTCCACCAGAAATCTAGAGGCATCGGAATTACTTTTACCCGGTCGCCGATTTTTTTGCGGGCTATATCGAGCCCTTTGGCCGTGGTCGCCGTAAAAACGATCTCTTTGTCGCGATATTTAAGTCTTATTGCCTCAATAAGCGGGAGCGCAGACATGACTTCACCCACAGAAAGAGCATGAATCCAGATTCTTTGTTTTACATCATTATATTCGGGAAGCGACAAGGCAAACCGCTGCCTGATCCTGTTCTTTCCAATGATTGCTGATAACAGAATAAACGGAGAAACGACTATAACAATTACCGTATATATAATTTGATATATTAAAATCATTTTCTCCAACCTATCACAAAGTTATATCGAGTTCTATAAATTTTATCCTCTTAAGTGTGTGTTTGACAGGGAAATATACGGTCTCGTATGCGGGCTTCGATATTTCAGATTCTAACGAAAAGATGCGGACAGTTCATGTGTTCTTTATTCTTCACCAAGTGCTTCCAAATCGGCAAGATCTTTTTTCCTGCCGGAGGCTCTTTTATTTAAGATATATTCATCGCGGCCGATATATGAAACGGGAACATCGCCATATTTGCCTTTTTCCCGCTTTTTGAAAGCATCATCCCATGAAATGCCTGATATTGATGTTATAATGTCAATCCTAACCGGTGGATAACCAAGCTGCATAACTTTAT
>CAZOEH010000628.1:0-1687 GCA_964578785.1 uncultured Desulfonema sp.
CAGATTTGAATAGTTGTGTTAATATCAGAGGAGAATGATTATATGGAAAAACCGGTCGTGGCTGTCGTAAAATATGAAAAACCATATGAATCCGTGAGGAAAGCCGTTGAGCTTTCACATGGCCTTGATCATCTTCCTTCAAAAGCAAAGGTTTTCATAAAACCGAACATTGTCTTCTGGACACGTACCGTTAATTTCCCCAAATGGGGTGTAATAACAACTTCCAGGGTAATCGAAGACATGGTTGTGCTTTTAAAAGAAAGAGGAGTTGACGATATAACCATCGGGGAAGGGACCGTAACGATGGATCCGAAGGACAAGGCGACGCCTGCTCATGCTTTTGAAAGTCTTGGTTATAAAGAACTGAATAAGCGTTACGGTGTTAAGTATATCAATGTTTTTGAAAGACCCTTTGAAAAGGTGGATCTTGGAGAAGGGATCGCTCTTTCGTTCAATACCGATATATTGCACAGTGACTTTGTGGTTGATATACCTGTCATGAAATCCCACAACCAAACAGTCGTAAGCCTCGGCATAAAAAATCTGAAAGGCATGATCGATATCAAATCACGAAAGCTCTGCCACAGTGCCGACCCTAAAAAAGACCTGAATTACATGGTGGCGCGACTTGCCGATAAAATGCCTCCAATGTTGACTCTTCTGGATGGAATTTATACCAATGAACGGGGACCAAGCTTCGACGGACGCATTCGCAGAAGCAATCTTCTGGCGGCGTCCTCTGACGTGCTGTCCGCTGATCTTGTCGGCGCTAAAATTCTCGGATATGACGGTTCAGAGGTTCCGCATCTTCTTAATGCGGCAAAGAACAGAAACAGGCCCTGTGATCTTTCCGATATAGAAATTGCCGGAGAGAAAATCGAATCGGTTGCCAGCCCGCATGAATATGATTTTCAATACAGTGAAACAGGCGACGGGTCTTTGCCTCTTCCTCTGGCAAAAATGGGAATCAGGGGGGTATCCTACCGCAAATATGACCTCTCCATGTGCACCTATTGTTCAGGAGTCAACGGTTTAATACTGTCCGCCATCAGGTATGCCTGGAAAGGAGAGCCATGGGACAGCGTCGAGGTACTGACAGGTAAAAGCATGAAACCGACTCCAGGCAGGAAAAAGACGATTATTCTCGGGAAATGCATGTACCAGGCCAATAAGAATAATCCTGATATCAGGGAGATGATACCGATCAACGGCTGCCCTCCAAAACCCGAATCTATCGTGAAGGCGCTCCATAAAGCGGGCATTATGGTCGATCCGGCATTATTTGAAAACATAGATCAACTTCCCGGCTTTTTTATGAGCCGGTATGACGGTAAACCGGAATATGATGAAACTTTTTTTAAAGTGTGACGGCTTCGTAAAAAGTCATTCTGCTGAACTTTTTACGAGTCAATAAAAGCGTGACTATCGAAACATATTGCAGTTTATTACGGGAAATTTTTTTGATAAATTCAACAGGAGGTTTTTATGGAGAATGTTTATGAGAGATTGAGAAAAAAACTTGATGATCTTGCTACCGGCTTTCCTGAAACAGAGAGCAAGGTGGAGATAAAATTATTAAAGAGGCTTTTTACCGAAGATGAAGCCGAATTTTTTTTAAGGCTTTCTCCGTTACTTGAAAAACCTGAAGATGTGGCAAAAAAACTAGGCCTTAATCCTGCTGAAACTG
>CAZOEH010000629.1:0-1677 GCA_964578785.1 uncultured Desulfonema sp.
GCCACCCAGAACGCCAATTGGTGAATATCACTTTGCAGCACGGCCATACGAATCGGCGGCTCGGCCGCCCCGGCAAAATGCGCTGGAGGGCCAACTACCAGCAGAGCAAGGAGAAGCAGCATGAGTACCGATCGTTTCATTCATATCCCTTCTTTATTGAATACCGGATTAATAGGGCTAAATATCAATTCAGACAGCGTGCAACGCATCTTTTTCGTGTAATCCGTGGAATTTGTGCGCCAAAAGAGGCTAAGTGTCACCTTCTATCCCATTGCAGCGAATGCCGGTAATTTCGTCCTTTCGAAAATCGAACAGGATGATGAACTCCTGTTTCTGCTTCAGTGTAACGATCGGCTCCTCAGAGACTTTGCCGATGATTCTTGAAGAAATCATTCTCCTGCTGAAAATCGCCTGAACTTCGTTTGATTTTTCAGGTTTTACTGAGAGAATAAAACCAAAACTCTGGAAACAGCGGAGCCAGTCAATCAAAGCGATTTCGGAGGGCCTGGAAATAGTTTCAAGATCAATACACCCTCCTTTGCCGGAATTTTCAAGCATGATAGAGATCGTGCCTAGAATACCGGCATTGCTGATGTCCTTGGCGGCACACGAAAGCCCCAGTTCAGCAATCAGGGGCAATGCCTCCAGACGATACAGCAGTTCTTCAGAGGTTTTTCCCGAATTAGCATCCCAGCTGACAACGGAATGACACCCCTTTTGTCCATTCAGGTCCACGGCCAGAATAAGGTCATCTCCGGCTTCAGCAAGATGACATCTCAAAAGCTTTTTTGCAGACCCCAAAATAGCCACACTTAGTGAAGGAGATGAAGGAGATGCATCAGGATGCAAATGTCCGCCGAGCATGGGAACTCTGAGCTTTTGGCATCCCTTTTCAATACCTTCCACAATAAGGGCTCGCTGTTCCTCGTCACCGCTTGCCAGAACGTTTACCATTCCAATGGGTCTTCCGCCCATGGAATAGATGTCATTCACCGTTACCATTACCGAAGCCTTGCCCGCCGCATAGGGCTCATTGATCAGCAGACCTGTCATCATGCCGTCGGCAGCGAAAAGCAGATACTCCCCTTTCCATGGAATAACTGCAGCGTCATCGCCAAAATTCGGGAGCTGTGAACCATACTGATGGGTAAGCTTCAATTTTTCAACAACTTTTTTTATGGGCTGTTTGCGCAATACCCCCACATAATTTCTAACCGCTTCAACAATATCGATTAAGCTTGTTTCCATAACAGTTATGACAGACTCGCAAAAAATCGAAATTCAGACGGCAAAGTAAAAAGTCAAATTTTTCTCTTTTATGTCATTCCCGCGAAAGCGGGGCACATGTGAAGCGCCAGCGCTATCCAGTCTTTTCAACTACTTTTGGACTCCCGTTTTCACGGGAGTGACGGGATTTCGGACTTTTTACAAAGCCGTCAGTTATAAATCACCCGGAACAAGACTCAAGTCTGCTCGCATGTGTTGATGGGGAAATCCAAAATGCTCTATAACCTGCCCGACAGGCTGCCAACCGAGTTTTTTAAAAAACCGGACATTCCTTTCCTGGATATCCGCCGTAAAAACAGCGCACCCTTTTTTCTTTACCCGTTTCATGGCTTCCATGACCAGGAGTGATCCGGTTCGACCGGTGCGATACTCTTTTTGAACTGCAAGCCT
>CAZOEH010000630.1:0-1676 GCA_964578785.1 uncultured Desulfonema sp.
AGGCAACGATTACCGGGTTGAAAAAATTGCAGAGCCGCGAGCAGGTGGCCGAAAGACGGGGAAAAACCGTCGAAGAACTGTAAGTCGTTATAAAAAATAACCGAACCATTTCAATGGCGAGAACGGCATAAGGAGCCGTAATGAAATGGCCCGGAAGGTAACAATTATTTCGTAACGGCTCCTAACGGGGAAGATGATATATGTCAGGAATACTGAAAGTCACACTTGTTAAAAGCATGATTACACGGCCCGAAAAACACCGGAAAGTATTGCGCGGCATGGGCCTGACAAAGCTTAATAGAACAGTCGAGCTCAATGATACTCCCTCGGTTAGGGGTATGATCAGCAAGGTATCGCATCTGGTGAAGGCTGAGGAGAAGATCGATGAAATTAAATGAATTGTCGCCGTCTAAGGGATCAAAGAGTTCGCGCAAGCGCTTGGGACGCGGACCCGGATCTGGAACCGGCAAGACTTCGGGAAAAGGTCATAAGGGGCATAAGGCGCGTTCCGGAGGCGGAGTCCGTCCCGGATTTGAAGGCGGGCAAATGCCGATTCAAAGACGCCTTCCCAAGGTAGGTTTTACAAATATATTCAAAAAAGAGTTTGCAGTCGTCAATATTCGCGATCTCTTAAAATTTGAAAGCGGTTCCACAGTGGATGAAGCTATTCTGGTCCGTTCGGGAATCGTAAAGGGAAGAAGGGACGGGATAAAACTTCTTGCTCAGGGCGATATCAATTTTCCTCTGACTGTAAAAGTCAGCGGCGCCAGCAGCGGAGCAAAGATAAAGATAGAAAAAGCCGGCGGCAAAGTAGAGGTTATATAAATGGTTGGGAGCGGTTTCCAGAATATATTTAAAATACCCGAACTGAAAAAACGAGTATTCATGACTCTGGCATTGCTTATCGTTTACCGCATAGGCGTTCATGTTCCGGTGCCTGGTATCGACAGCATTGCTCTTGCATCCTTCTTTGCCAAAGCGAAGGGAACTCTGCTCGGACTTTTCGACATGTTTTCAGGCGGCGCATTTGAAAAGCTGTCTGTGTTTGCACTCGGCATAATGCCCTATATCAGCTCATCCATTATATTGCAGTTGTTGACCGTTGTTGTTCCTCATCTTGAGCGCCTGTCAAAAGAAGGAGAGCAGGGACGTAAAAAGATTATCCAGTACACGAGATACGGGACCGTACTGCTCAGTATAATACAGGGCTTCGGTATCAGCATCGGGCTTGAAAGCATGGCTTCTCCGGGAGGAGCTCCTGTCGTTTTATTTCCGGGCTGGGGATTCAGGCTCATGACTGTCATTACACTCACAGCCGGAACGGCGTTTATTATGTGGCTCGGGGAGCAAATTACCGAACGTGGAATCGGAAACGGGATATCCCTTATTATATTTGCGGGAATTGTATGCCGTATGCCTAACGCCATAGCCAACACATTCAAGCTTGTTTCAACGGGTGAAATGAACATATTTTTTGTTGTCATTCTCCTCGTTCTTATGGTCGGCGTGGTCGGAGTAATCATATTTGTAGAGCAGGGGCAGCGGCGTATACCGGTTCAATACGCAAAGAGAATCGTAGGCAGGAAAATGTACGGAGGCCAGAGTACTCATCTTCCGCTTAAAATAAACACATCGGGAGTTATTCCCCCTATTTTTGCATCATCCATCATGATGTT
>CAZOEH010000631.1:0-1674 GCA_964578785.1 uncultured Desulfonema sp.
GACGACATACAGAAACTTCTCCATGTACTGAACCGGCTCGTCGATTCCGGGAACAGCGTAATAGTGATCGAGCATAACATGGACGTAATCAAGACGGCTGACCATATCATTGACCTTGGGCCCGAGGGAGGAGATGAGGGAGGCTACGTAGTTGGATGCGGCACACCTGAAGAATTATCCGGCATCAGGGAGTCATATACCGGGCAGTAAAAAAGATACTGCAGCGTGACGCCTGAGAAGATTTTTGCAGAACATAGCGGCACAAAATAAAACAGGGCCGCGCCTCAAAGGCACAGCCCTGTTTCTTAAACCATAAATCTTCAATTAATGTGCGAAAAGCCCTGCAATAGCAGCTGCCTGAGGATGCGCATAAATAAGGATCAGTGCAATTACGAGTGCGTAAATACAAAGAGACTCGATCATGGCAAGACCGATCAGCATTGTAACCGTAACTTTTCCTGATGACTCCGGATTTCTTGCAATGCCCTCAACTGCGGCCTTAAGGCCAAGACCCTGTGCAATGCCGCAAAATGAGGCTGCGACCGCAATACCGAAACCGGCGGCTGTAACACATGCGATGAAGAATTGTAATGCTTGAGCTTCCATACTTTAACTACCTCCTTTTTAGATTTTTTTCTTTGCTTCTTCCATTATCCCATAAAAAATTATTTTTACCGGCTTAATGAGCGTGCTCCATTGCGCCGGTAAAATACATCATTGAAAGCAAAAAGAAAACAAACGCCTGAACAAGAGAAACAAATATACCGAGAGCCATTATAGGCAGAGGCGCAAAGAAAAGCCCCGCAAGCCCGAAAAGGATAGCAAGCACAAGTTCATGCCCCATCATATTTCCAAAAAGACGGAAAGAGAGAGACAGGATTCTGGCGAGATGTCCGATAAGTTCAATGGGGAAAACGATTGGAATCATCCACCATACCGGCCCGAGAAAGTGTTTGATATATTTTATTCCATGATATTTAACGCCTATAATATGGGTAAAAATGACTACTGTAAGCGCGCAGGAAGCGGTTGTGTTGAGGCTGGCGGTCGGGGGGAAAAAGCCCGGAACAAGACCTATCAGATTGCAACTAAAAATATAAAGAAATATGGTTGCAACCAGCGGAAAAAGCCAGCGTCCCTCTTCGCCCGTAACATCAATCATAAAGTTTTCGATTCCGGAAATGATAATTTCAAATACATTCTGCGCTTTTCCGGGAATCAGGCTGACGCCCTTTGCCGCTATCGCTCCAAGAGTGATGAGAAGAATCATTACCACCCATGAATAAATAACATGCGGATAGGCGTGAGCAAAATGCTCCAGGCCGATAGCCTCAAACAGCTTTACAAAAAACAGATAGGGATGTGCCACCTTATATTGCCTCCTTGAAAATAAGTTTTGTAAGTTCCAGCATGGTAGCTATTATTATGCTTGCAACCACGACGGAGAGCCCGACAAAAAGACCTATGGGGTGAACATAATGCCCCGATATCAGTATAAATATAATAAACCCGCTGACCATGAAACGGGCATAATACTTGGCCAGAACAATGTTGTGGGAAGCAAGGTGAGGAGGTGTGAGCGCCTTTTTAAGCGTTCTGTAAAGCAGATGAAAATTTATCGTGACAATAAGCCCTCCGAATACTATTCCCATCGCAAACTTTGGAGATGCAATG
>CAZOEH010000632.1:0-1672 GCA_964578785.1 uncultured Desulfonema sp.
TTTGTAAAAACCGATTCTATGTGGACTTTACTGCGGCTTTTTCCCACTCTTCAACCTTATCTTCTTTTTCAACCTCCTCCCATCCGGTGATCATTGCCCGGATGTGAGCAAAAATCGTATGTCCGGTTGTGGTCATATAGATGTGAATGATCAGGAACTGAAATATGGCAAACGCGCCTGCTATATGGATAAGAGCCATCACCTCAAGGGGGACGATCGAAAGTCCCCATCCCGGCCAGGAATTATAACTCCAGTAGAGAAATCCGGTAAGCATCTGAACAGGAAGGAGCAATGCCGCTAGGCTCAGATAAGTTAAGCGCTGCAACGGATTATGTTTGGCGTCTTTCCGTTTTGGAACCGGGTGTGATTCCCCTTTGAAGATGCCGTAAATGTAATAGCGGATTACTTCAAACATTTTTTTTGTGGTGGGAATATACTGCCGCCATTCTCCCGTTGTAAAGAGCCAGAATACGAAAAAAGCGAAACCGACCAGCCAGGCCAGACCTGTAAAACTATGAACATCAACGGCTGCTCTGAAGCCGAGAATTTTCCATGCTCCATATACCTCGAATCCGGTAGCCAGAAGCAGAATGATGAGAACAGCCTGAAACCAGTGCCAAAACCTTTCAAACCTGGAATACAGATAGATAAGGTTCATGTTTATGCCGGACATTATTTATTCTCCTTTCTGCCGTTTTTTGCCACGAAAACACGGCCAAGACCATGAATTGTCACGCCGATCAGAGACCCCAGAACCGCAACCCATCCGAGGGTGTTGATCCACCTGTTCCGATCGCGTCCCGGCATGTAAAAACCGGCCAGACTGGCCAGCCTTCCGTCTTTTCCTGTGTGGCATTCGCTGCATTTAACAGCGTTCTCTCCGGGAGCCACCATGTGTGTCGTGGGGAAAACATAGGTGGTTTCCACGAAGTCGAATTCTCCCGAAAAGGGAAGTCCCAATGCCTGCTGTCCCTTGCTCAGCGCCGACGGCCAGTCGAGCGTTTTCCAGTAACCCTCGTTGCCTGAAAGTATCGGCGCAAGGAGTGTCTTATTGACCTTGTCATAAGGCTGGCTGCCGCGATGTACCTTGAACGGGAATATCCTGCTGTTTTTGTCGTCTCTGCTGCCGACAGGGCTGCTTACCGCAACTTTCTTTGACGGATCTATGGTGTCTTTCACGGTTACATCATCTATGGAACCGTTGAACCAGAAATATTCCGGCTTTATGTTTTTATCCCACTTCATTTCACCCTTGATGCTCAGGTAGTTTTCCTTTCCGTAATTATCTTTGGTTTTATATGGCTTACCGTCTTTAAGTTTGCCGGCCTTTGACCAGTCCCAGGACATCTTGGTTGGATTGACGCGCGCAAATGAAGGAATATGGCAGCTCTGGCATGCCACCTTGTCCGTATGGTCATTAGGCTTAGACCCGGCCTTGTGCGGCGTTGCGGTATGACATGATTCACAGGTTATTTTAGAGATCAGATCGTCCTCTACCAGGCTCTTCCTGTGCGTTGCGGCAGGAGCTGTATAAATTCGTCCGGCAATACTATGGAGCTTCGTTGTATGACACCGGGTACAGCGGAAATCCTGCCCGTCTGTTCCCATATGCACATCAAGCGCCTTGTTGGGCTTTGCCAGAGAAGAGTCGAGATCTCCATGCTTGACGCCG
>CAZOEH010000633.1:0-1670 GCA_964578785.1 uncultured Desulfonema sp.
AGCTCGGCTGCTTCGGGACATATCCGTATGTCTGCCACGGATACCTTGGTCGGGAGATACTGGAAAAGGCGGGACTTCCGGAACACGCCCTTGTTTGCGACAGGCATATGGGAACCGGCATATCGGCTGAAGAGATTGTTAAATCCGGACTTCCGATCCCGGCACGCGATATGATTCCGGTATCAATAGAAGAACAGGTAATATGTTATGCTGATAAATTCTTTTCAAAAGACAGGGATCTCATTGTAAAAAGGAATTCGGAAAAAGAGATTATACGCACACTTGAATCGTACGGTAACGGCTCTGACGAAAAATTCAGATCATGGATGAATGTTTTCGGATAAAACCGATAGTCTCGTAAAAAGTGATATACGAACGGATTTGAGATATTTGGGGGTTAAGAGAGTATATTTTAACATTTTACGAAACCATCAATATTAAAAAAACAAATCGGAAACCGGCAAATTGATATATGCTTCGTGAAAACTTAAAAAAAATTCTTCGATTTTATTTCATAACGGACGACAAAGCGCCTGCAATCGAGCCTTTTGATCAGGCGAAGATCGCCATCAGGGCCGGAGCTACGATCATCCAGTACAGAAACAAATCCTTTTCTCCGGGTTGCTACAGGGAAGCTGAAGAGATCAGAGATTTCTGCAAATGCAACGGCGTACCGTTTATAGTAAACGATAACATACTCCTCGCCAAAGCTTTGAATGCGGACGGAGTGCACCTGGGTCAGGATGATGAATCTCCTGCGGCCGCAAGAAAAATTCTTGGCACTGAAGCCATAATAGGCATCTCTGTCTCCACACTGGAGGAGCTCGGAAGAACTGTTCTTTCAGATTGCGATTACATCGGAGCGGGTCCGGTTTTCGCGACAAGCACCAAGGAAGACGCAAAAAAAGCGACCGGGCTTCCTGATTTTCAATCAATTGCCGAAAAGACTTCCCTGCCTGTTGTCGCTATAGGAGGCATAACCGCAAAAACGGCTCAGTCCTGTTTTCTTCACAAGGCGGCGGGAATTGCGGTAATAAGCTCGATCTCAAGAGCTTCCGATCCTTTACAGGCAGCGCTTAAGATCGGCTCAGCATGCTCCTGTCCCGCCCGCCCCTTACTACATACTCCGTGGAATGACGAATTCGGGCTCATCAGAAAACTGTTGAAAAACGTTCCTGCATCATTGAACATGATAGTTCCTCCGGGAGACGATGCGTGCCTTCTTGCTCCGGTTTCAAACCCGGTAGTTACGACCGACACGCAGAGGGAAGGAGTCCATTTCAGGCTCAACTGGCAGACTCCGGAGGAGGTAGGGATAAAGGCGGTTGAAGTAACGCTCAGTGATCTTGCCGCCTGCTATGCCAGACCGGTAACTCTCTTCATAAATCTTTCTCTCCCTTCTTATGTTTCAGACGCTATGATCGAGGAGTTATACATAGGGGTGGCCGGAAGCCTGAACAGGCACGAATGCTCGCTCGGAGGAGGAAACATATCCGCAGGAAGCGAGCTTTCCCTGGATCTTTTTGCCGTAGGGGCAGGAAGAAATGATATATTTCCCAAGCGTTCGAACGCAAGGCCGGGCTACGGTCTTTACTGCACCGGTCCTTTAGGCCTCGCCCGGGCAGGTCTTGAATCCCTGATAAAAAACGATCCGGGTTTTAACGACCTTG
>CAZOEH010000634.1:0-1669 GCA_964578785.1 uncultured Desulfonema sp.
CAATTGAGCTTGAAACAGGAAAAAAGTTCGGAGATCCGCTTAATCCTCTGCTTGTTTCCTGCCGGTCAGGCGCAAAATTCTCAATGCCCGGTATGATGGACACCGTACTCAATATCGGCCTCAATGACGAAACCGCAAAAGGATTGGCGGGATACATAAAGGATGAGCGGTTTGTATATGATTCGTATCGCCGCCTGGTGCAGATGTTCGAAAGCGTGGTAATGGGAATACCCGATGAAAAATTCGAAACAGAGCTTTCAGCGGCAAGAGCGACATCTAAAGTCGCAAGCGATGCGGAGCTTTCCGCCGATTCATGGAAAAAGGTGACGGAAGAGTTCAAACGAATTTTCAGACGGCAGGCGCAAAGAGATTTTCCAACAGATCCGTATGAGCAGTTGAGCCTTGCAACCGAAGCTGTTTTCAAGAGCTGGAACGGTAAGAGGGCTGTCGATTATCGTAATGCGGCAGGCATTTCACACGAGCTCGGGACCGCGGTAAGTATAGTAACCATGGTTTTCGGAAACATGGGGAATGACAGCGCAACCGGAGTCGCAATGACCCGCAATGGTTCCACAGGGGAAAAGCAGATTGAAGGAGATTATCTGGTAAATGCGCAGGGAGAAGATGTTGTCGCCGGTATCCGGTTGACCAAGGATCTCTCGGAAATGAAAGCCGAGATGCCTGTCGCTTACCTTGAATTCGAGGAGGTGGCGAACCGGCTTGAAAAACACTATCGCGATATGCAGGATGTGGAATTCACGGTGGAAAAAGGCAAACTCTGGATGCTTCAGACAAGGGACGGAAAGCGAACTGCCCAAGCCGCTGTGAGAATTGCTGTGGATATGGCCGATGAAGGGCTTATCACGCGGGAAGAAGCTGTTCTCAGAGTTAGTCCGGAGCAGATAGATTTCTTTCTGCATCCCCAGTTTGACAGAAAAGCGGTTGAAGCTGCGAAAGCTGAAGGCAGGTTGCTGGCAACCGGGCTCAATGTTTCGCCCGGCGCTGCGGTTGGCGTTGCAGCTTTTGATGCCGACCGGGCCGAAACATGGGCAAAGGAAGAGGGCAAACAGGTTATCATGGTTCGTCCCGAAACACGGCCGGATGATGTTCATGGAATGCTTGCGGCAAAAGGTATTTTAACAACGCGGGGGGGACGTACAAGTCATGCGGCTCTTGTTGCCCGCCAGTTCGGGAAGCCTGCGGTTGTCGGCGTGTCTTCTCTGACGGTTGACCTCGGCAGACGCAGGATGAGCGTAAAGGATACTATAATACATGAAGGGGACTGGATATCGATTGACGGCTCAACCGGTGAAGTATATCTGGATAAACTGCCGACTACCATTCCGGACATAAAGGACCCCTGGCTGATAAAACTGCTTTTATGGGCAGACGGATTCAGGAGGCTTGGCGTCTGGGCGAATGCCGATTATCCGAGGGATGCGAAACGCGCCCGCGATTACGGCGCGGAAGGCATAGGGCTTTGCCGTTCCGAGCATATGTTCTTTGAATCCGAGCGCCTGCCTTTTATTCAGAAAATGATAATGACCGATTTTCCGATTGAACGGCGCGAAGCAATCAATGCTATTCTGCCTTTTCAGCGGGAAGATTTTACAGAGCTGTTCCGTATTATGGACGGCCTTCCGGTTATTATCCGCCTGCTTGACCCGCC
>CAZOEH010000635.1:0-1668 GCA_964578785.1 uncultured Desulfonema sp.
AAAGCCTGTTCTTGCTAAAAACTCCATATCTATAGAGGATTTTGAAGCCTTATCGTTTTCACTGTTAAAACGTGAGCCCACAAAACGCTCAATATATTTTCCGATTAAATCCGTTTCGATATTAACAAGAGCCCCTTTTTCCTTAAAACCCATTGTGGTAAGTTTCCCCGTATGAGGAATAATACTTACTTCAAACCAGCCTTCGTCACAGTTGTTTACTGTAAGGCTGACCCCGTCAACTGCAACAGATCCTTTTTTTATTATATACCGGGAAAGAGATTCCGGAACACCAACAGAAATCAGAACAGCATTACCGTCAATTTTTTTCCGGGCAATTGTTCCCAATCCGTCTATGTGCCCTGAAACAAGATGTCCGTCAAGGCGGTCTGAAAGACGCAGAGCCCGTTCTATATTTACCCTATCCCCTGTTACTGCATTCCCGAAGGTTGTTCTCTCAAGCGTTTCAGGGGATACATCAATCTCAAAACGACTTCTGTTAATTTCAACAACCGTCAAGCATGCACCGCTTACCGCAATACTGTCCCCAATGCCCGTACCATCAAGGATAAAATCGGCATCAATGGCAAGTCGCTTCCCCTTACCTGAAGATCGAACCATCGCAATTCTGCCAAGCCCTTCAATTATCCCTGTAAACATATAATTAACTATCCGGCCTCAATCTTTTTTTCAAATCAGGAACTATAAACCAGGAACCATAAACTTTCTTATTAAATATATCCCTCTATAAGAATATCGTTCCCGAACCTTTTAATTTCAACCTCTTTAACGGGAGTGCAGCCGCTCATAAGAGCAGGCCCCGGTCCGCTGCAAATGGGGACACCGTCACCGCCAAGTATCTTTGGCGCAAAGAAAAAGAATATCTTATCAACTATTCCGGCGGAAAAAGCGGAAGAAATTACCCGGCTGCCGCCCTCTATAAGAAGGCTTGAAATTCCCATAGAACCAAGAATATCCATAAGCGGCACAAGATCTATGAGGTTTCCTCTAGTGGGCGATTCAATAAATTTTATTCCTTTTGTTTCCAGCCTTCTCTTTTTTTGCAAGCGGGCTTTATCAGACCCTGAATCGCTTGTTACTATAATTGTATCAGAATCGGAATGTTGCTGCAAGACAATCGCATCTTCAGAGATAGAAAGCCTTGAATCAAGAATTACCCTTGCAGGGTCAAGGCTCTTGAATCCGTCAATCCGGGCTGTAAGTTTAGGATCGTCTCTTTTTACCGTATCAATTCCAACCATCACAGCATCGGAAAAATGCCTCAGCCTGTGAACAAATTGCCTCGATTCTTCACAGGTAACCCATTTGGAATCTCCGGTTTTCGTGGCAATTCTTCCATCCAGAGTGGATGCGCATTTTACGATTACAAATGGCTGTTTTTGTTTGATATATTTAATAAAAACTTCGTTCTGCTTCTTTGCTTCGCTTTCGCAGACTCCAAAATCTACTTCGATTCCCTTGCTTCTCAAATACCCGGCGCCGTCTCCTTTCACATCCGGATTCGGATCCTTCATTGCAGATACAACCCTTTTTATGCCTGCTTCAATTATTTTTTCAGTGCATGGAGGCGTTTTTCCAAAATGATTGCATGGTTCAAGGGTAACATAAAGAACGGCGCCTTTTGCATTCTTTTTTGCATCATCAATGGCA
>CAZOEH010000636.1:0-1667 GCA_964578785.1 uncultured Desulfonema sp.
CGAAGCATCGGCATATGAATATATTAAAGATGCAGTAAATCGGGGCCGTTGCGTTGTTTGGATTCGCAATACCGTTTTTGATGCCATAGCAGCTTGGCGAAAATGGCAGAAGGATTTTCCTGAGAGCAATGCAGCCCTTTTTCATGCTAGATTTGCATTGGTAGATCGTCTACGTATCGGGAAATCGCTTGAGCATGATTTTGGCAACGAAAGCGGAAAAGCCTCACGACAAAGCAAGATTGTGTTTGCCACCCAGGTTGTTGAGCAGTCTCTTGATGTTGATTTTGACGACATGGTCACTGACCTTTCTCCAATTGATTTGATTATACAGCGAGCCGGGCGGCTGCAACGGCATACCCGCGATGCATCGGGTAATCGAATTAAAGGAAAAGATCAACGGGGCGGTGCCAGCCTCACAGTACTTATGCCTGAACCTTTAAAGGAGGCTAAAGCAAACTGGTACTCGCGACTTCTCCCTAAAGCAAAAAAAGTATATCCCGATCATGGGAGGCTCTGGCTTACTGCGGACTGGCTGAAAAGAAATGGCTCTTTTCAGATGCCGGAACAGGCCCGAGACATGATTGAAACTGTTTATGCCGGTATGGCTGAGTTTGATGTGCCGGAAGGTCTTGCCAAGGCAGTACAGGACGCAGAGGGTGAACGTCTTGGCGGGCAAGCCATGGCGGATTTCAACTCATTAAATTTTGATGCAGGCTATGACGCGACAGGTATTAACTGGAAAGACGACGATAATGCGCCGACCCGTTTAGGTGAAAAGACTGTTAGGGTAAGACTGGCAAGGGTTACAGAAAGCGGTTTGCAGCCTTGGGCCGAAACAAAGACCGGTATGGAATGGGCACTCTCCGAATTAAATGTGCCTTATCGTATGATTAAAGATGAGGGAAAACACTGGCAAGCTGAAATTGAGGCTGCCAGAAAAAACATGAAAGATGAGGGACGGTATATTGTGATAATTCCTCTTAAAGAAATAAATTCAAACAGATGGCGGGGATACGCAACAAACATCCGGGATGAAGAGATACAGGTTTTATATTCTCCTGTAATTGGACTAAATATATTAAAGGAGGACGATGATGAATTTGATCAATGATCAGTGGATTCCCATACGACGCGCCGATGGCTCAACAGGCAAAATAGCACCGTGGGAGATCACGCAGGATATTCATGATGAAAAGAGAAAAATTATTTCCGTAGCCTCCCCGCGCCCTGATTTTGATGGCGCGCTTACCCAGTTTTTGATCGGCTTTTTGCAGACCGCGTGCACTCCCGAAACCGAGGATGCTTGGTGGGCCTGGCGGGAGGCACCACCCCCTTTAGAAAAACTTCAAAACCTCTTTAATCCTTTTGCAACTTCATTTGAGATAGAAGGAGAAGTTCCGCGCTTTATGCAGGATTATCAGCCTGTCGAGCTAACCGAAACATCTGAAATCGCAGCCTTGCTAATTGAAACACCTGGTGAGAATGCGCTAAAGAAAGGAACGGATCATTTTATAAAGCGCGATACGGTGAAACAACTATGCTCAGATTGTGCCGCCGCCGCTTTGTATACTCTGCAATTAAATGCACCAGCTGGTGGCGTAGGATATAGAGTGGGTTTGCGTGGTGGAGGACCTCTTACGACCTTAGTCATTGGTTCAAGTTTATGG
>CAZOEH010000637.1:0-1663 GCA_964578785.1 uncultured Desulfonema sp.
GCATGAAATTCTGGACCCTCACCACATGATCGCAATTTATGAGAAGCGGGGGTATATATGACGGATTCGAAAAATTACACCCATGTGCTGGCAGAATTCTGTGCAAATCTTTCATTCGACAAATTACCGGAAAATGTTGTCCATAAAGCAAGATTATGTATTTTAGACTATATCGCAAATATCTACGGATCACTGGAACTCAAAACGGTCAATGATATCGTCGATTACTTTCGTTCTCAAAGCACCGGAGGGTCAACAACAGTCCTGGGGTGCGGATTTAAAACAAATCAGCTTCACGCCGTGTTCATAAACGGAACAACCGCTGAAGCCATTGAAGCACAGGACGGTTACAGGTTCGGCGGAAATCATCCCGGAGTTGCGGTAATTCCGGCGGCAATTGCCGCAGCGGAAGAAGCACATCTCGGAGGGAAGGAGATCATTGAGGCGGTTGTGGCCGGTTATGAAGCAGCCAACAGGCCGGCAGCTGCGATGCACCCCTGGCATACCCTGTCCGGTTTTCTCCCCACCGGAACGTGCGGCGCTTTCGGGGCAGCGGCAGCAGCGGCCCGGATATATAAATTTGATACATCAAAAATGTTGAATGCCCTGGGAAATGCCGGTTATCTGCTTCCTTTATCCATGGCGGAACATCTGATGGGCGGTTTTACCATAAAGATTGTCCAGGGTGGTCAGGCCGCAAGCGCCGGGATCATGGCTGCCGGATTTTCAGGAAAAGGTCTTACAGGCTCAGATCAGGTTCTGGAAGGTTCAAGCTTGAACGGCGGTTTTACACAGATAACGACAAAAGTTGCTCCGAAAATGGAAAAAATCACTGAAGCGCTTGGTGAGAAGTATTCTATCCTTGACGTATATTTCAAGCCCTATACCGCGTGCCGCCATACGCATGGTGCCGCGCAGGCAGCTCTCGAACTGGTCAGGGAACATGATATCTCCTGGCAGCTCATAGAAAAGGTCAGAGTCTTTACGTACGGCATTGCGGAACTTGCCGTCGGAAAAGGCAGAAAAAAGAATGATTCTTTCGTGGCAGCCCAGTTCTCGATTCCGCATGTTGTAGCATCATGTCTTATGGACGGGGATCTTGGTCCTTTGCAACTGACGGAAAAAAGGATATCGGATGAGACGCTGATAAAGCTGTCTGAAAAAATAAGCGTCAGCACCGATGAGGCATTGAATAAAATGTATCCGGATAAAACCGCCAGCCGCGTGGAGATATCATTAAAAGACAATCGTGTGTTAACAAGGCAGGTCGATATTCCAAAAGGGGACCCGCGGGATCCCATGAAAGAGGAAGATATCATTGTTAAGCTTAAAAAGTATGCGGATAACCGGGATATCGGGCAGATTGACCGGATGATTAAAAAAGTAATCAGCCTGGAAAAAGTTGCAGATATAAGAGAAATTACCGGGCTGGTCTGATAATGCTATTACTTATTGATTATATCGAAAAGGGGTGAACAGTGGATTTCAGTTTGACCAAAGAACAGAAGATGTTGCTTGACTCACTTAAAGATATGGGTAAACGGGAAAACTTCAGAGAACTGGCGGCACACATAGATGCCACCGGGGAATTCCCCCATCACCTTATAGGCAAATATGCCGATATGGGGCTTTTAGGCATGACTCCTTCACCCGAATACGGCGG
>CAZOEH010000638.1:0-1647 GCA_964578785.1 uncultured Desulfonema sp.
TGGAAATTCACCTTGCGAAGCATTTATTACAAACAGAAGATCCGACTGGGCAGTTCTGGTCGCCATACCTGTTACAGGCCCAGGCCTCTGTGCATTCACGATTACAATCGGGGTTTCAGTGATGCCTGATAAACCAAGGCCTTCAGTCATAAGGCAAAATCCTCCCCCTGAAGTTGCAGTCATGGCTCTTACCCCTGCGAATGAAGCTCCTATAGCCATATTAACTGCGGATATCTCATCTTCAGCCTGTTCAACCACCAGAGGAAATTGATTAGCAACGGACGCAAGATGGGCCATAATGCCGGTTGCAGGAGACATGGGATAAAAGGCGGCAAAGCGGCAATCTCCGGCAAGCGCGCCAAGGGCTATGGCTCTTGAACCGTCAGAAAGAACGCCTTTTGGTTTACCCGCTCTCCATTTAAATGCGTATTTAAAAGAAAAGGTTTTTACCGCCTCATATCCTGCAAGGGCCGCATCAAGATTTTTTCCGATAACTGCTTCACCCTTTTCAGCGAAAGTTTCGGAAACAACTTCACGTAAAATCTCAACAGGCGCTCTCAGAAGGCCGAGACAGGCTCCGGCCGCCACCATATTTGAAGTTATTTTTCCGCCGGATTTTTCCGCAAGTCCAAGAAACGGAATCGCAAGAACATTTTTCGCGGAAAGTGAATTGTTTTTTTCCATCAGGGCAATTCCATCATCCAAAAGATCTTTTTTGTGAAGCTCGTAACTTTTTTTGTCGAGCGACAGTAAAAGATTTATTCTGTGATGCGGAGCATTGACAGGGCGGTCGCTTATGCGTATCTGGAAGAAACTGTGGCCCCCCCTTATTCTTGATTCAAAATCATTTATGGCCATAAGATACAGGCCTGCTTTCCGGCACACGCGCGCCAGCAGCTCGCCTACCGTCTGGATGCCCTGCCCGGCTTCTCCGCCTATCATAACACTTATATCAACACTCATCTGCTCCCTCCTGATGATAAAAACATGACAAAAAGCATGATAAGAAACACGATAAGAAACTTTAGAACGTATATGACATTATACCATTTCAACTCTCATTTTTACATAAAAATCTATTTTATTTTAAGGATCTTCACTAAATCAGCCGGGAGAAAGAATTCAGGGGATCAGGTGTTTTCTTAAAACTCCGACATGCTTTCTTTATTGAGATAGTCCGGATGGAAACCAAATGGATACAATGTATCCGGAAAATATTCCGAATACATTATTTCTGCATACGGGATATCCATATTCTGATTTAATAAAATTAATAATCTTTTTAAAAACAAATCGGAATATCATTTATATTTAAGATGTTATAAATTATTAAATTTTTTCTTAAACAATTGGCACATCTATTGCTTTTATTAAAACCAAGTTCTTAAAAAGACTGATGCAGAAATAAACTATTAACAAAGAACGGAATATAAGGAGACATTATGAAAAAGGGATTGTTTGTAATTTTGGCTATAGCGGCAATTGTTGCCTTAAGCGTTACGGCTTATGCCGGCAAGGGAATGGGATACGGACCGGGCGGAGGGCAGTGCCAGGGAAACAGAGGCGGCGGTTACGGCCCCGGTTCCGGAAACATGATGGGATGCATGATGGGAAATATCAGCGATGATGAAGCAAAGAAAATAAACG
>CAZOEH010000639.1:0-1638 GCA_964578785.1 uncultured Desulfonema sp.
ATCTTATCCCAGCCGCCCGGGTCTACATCATCCTTCCTGACCATCCAGCGCAAATACAGATTAAGACGCTTGCAGGCGCTCCCCTTCGTAACCAGCGGGATGAGATGTCCGGGCCTGCCGCAGCAGCCTGAAATTATCTTCCCTGTAAAAAAGTCCAGACCGTTTAAAACCGTTTCATCTTTTTTTCCGACTCCCTTCAAAAAGCATGCGTGTAAAGATCCGTATTCTTCAAGAACCTGCTTTAAACCGGTCAGCAGAGCCGTTAAATTTTCGTCTCCTGCAAACCTGTGTCTGAATCCGCCGCATGTTTTTCCCAATGAGGAGAATGTAGAATTCCTGATAAACGAGTAAGGAGAAGAGCCCATTTTATCAAGAACCGATGAGACGCTTTTCAATATACGGGCTACTCTTCCGTATGCAAGGGAAGAAGCTATGAATCCCGCGATTTCACGATCCCTGATATCACGGTAATTGTAGAGGAACTCGAGCGGATCGGGATGTACATATTTTATTTTATTGTATTTCAGATAAAGCTTATCAAGGTCTTTTTTTATATTCATAAGCATAGAACTTTTCTTTTCGGACACAGATGAATGCAGAAGATTAGCCTGAAGACTGTCAGGCTGAAGGCTATCAGCTGACAGCCTACAGCCTAATAGCCTATCTATCTGCGGATATCAGTGAGAATCGGCGTCTTAATTTAATCAGATTGATCAACAATCATTGAAGTAACCTTAAGCGCCTTCCCGTCCGTGGACATCGTCACGGCGCCGTTTTCGTCGGTACGCAATATCCTGCATCTTCTTGATTTATACCTTTCAAGTACTTCGGGAGCGGGAAAATTATACCTGTTTTTCCACCCGACCGGTATAATGGCAATCTCAGGATCAATCTTATCAATAAATTTATCCGTGCTGGACGATTTGCTTCCATGATGCGGCACAATCAGAACCGTGCTCTTCAAATGATTTCCCGCAAGCCGGACAAGATCCGATTCACCCTTTTCTTTTATATCTCCCGTAAAAAGAAAAGACTTTTCCCCGAATACCGCTTTTAAAACTAGGGAACTGTTGTCCCCTTTTCTCCATTTCTCTTTTTTTTCCTTGAATCCGGCTTCAGGGTATAGGATTTGAAACCGAGTCCCGTTTATGACTCTGTCTCTTACCGCCTCCTTAAAATCCTTCATCATTATATTTTTTTCTCTGATTATCTCAAGCAGTCTTTTGTATCCGAGGCTGTCGGCTGCTTCACCGTTTGTCCAGATCCCCTTTACGTTGAAATTTTCAGCGATATACAAAAGGCCGTTTAAATGATCGCTGTTCGGGTGTGAAAGAACCAGGGCATCCACACTCCTGATCTTTTTGCGCCACAAAAAAGGCGCCGTTATTTTCTCTCCAACATCAAATATCGAATTATCCGAAAATCCGCCTCCGTCAACAAGAACATTGTAACCGCCCGGCAGCTCAAGAAGGGCTGAAGTGCCCTGTCCGACATCAACGACCGTTACTTTAAGATCTTTCTGCAGAAACCTCTTATCAAGCCAGTACCATATATCCGCATATCCGGCAATTATCAAAAGCACTATCGCAATAAACGGCGCTTTATGTTTAATCCGTCCAAAAACACTCGCTTCTCTTT
>CAZOEH010000640.1:0-1632 GCA_964578785.1 uncultured Desulfonema sp.
ATGAGCCGACAAACCACCTTGACATGGATTCCTGCGATGCCCTGCTGGCGGCTCTTGACAGCTTCGAAGGCGCAATTATCATGGTAACCCACAATGAGATGTTCCTCCATGCCCTTGCAGAACGCCTGATCGTGTTCCAGGATGAAAGCGTGCATGTTTTTGAGGGAACTTATCAGCGGTTCCTTGAGAAGGAAGGCTGGAGAGATGAAAAAGGTTTTGTAAAAAATCTTTCTGCTTCCGATGACAGCCCTGAAGCAGGCGCAAAATTCAACAAAAAGGAGCTTCGTCGTCTCCGCTCAGAAATAATAACCGAAAAGTCTAAAACATTAAGACCGATCGAGCAGCAAATTGCAGAAACAGAAAACCGGATAGAAGCCCTCGAAAAGGAGCTTACAGAATACACCGAAGCCATGCAGAAGGCATCCGAAGGCGGAACCGGCAAAAAGATCGTCGAACTTTCCCAGGCAATATATGCCTCCCAGACAACTATTGACAACCTTTTTGACAAACTTGAATCGCTTTCGAAAGAGCTGAATGAAAAAAGCGCCCGTTTTGAAGACAGGCTCAAGCAGCTTGAAATCCCCGAAAGCGATTAGGGATAAAGGAGCCGTCTCTTCGCTCATCCTCCGGGTGGGCATCGCGGTCCGGATAACACCGCTCTATTCCCGGCATTACGGATGCGACTATATATTTTTGAAATATTTCATCACTTCGGTAGCGCACTCGGAAAGCGAATTGGCGACTGCCCTGTCCCACGCATCTCCCAGCTCCGATTTTGTTATCGCCATGCTTATAAATGGCGGGTGCAGCCGCCTGTCAGGAAAATTATACCGCAGAATAATAACAGAAGCATCACTTTAATACTGTTCGGTTTCATAACGCCTCCTTTTTATTTCATACCTTCTCCTCAAGATCGTCAATATCTTTCATTTGTCCCGGTAATCCAAGCACGAATATCTCTTAATTGCTATTAATATCCATGTCAACCACACCCTGCACGAATACTTACATTTCCGCTCCATATTTCATCAAAATCGGAAATATTTACATTGTGATAAGAACACATTTATTATAAGGATGATCAAAATCGCTTTTTGATTTTAAAGATAACAAATTCAGGTGACAAATTATTGTCATTGATCAGGGGGTTACATGAAACACAAAATATACGATGTCGCCATTATCGGAGGCGGCATTATGGGCAGCGCAACGGCATACTACCTGCAGAAAACAGCGCCGGATCTTAAAACAGCAGTGTTTGAAATGGATCCGTCTTACAGCCGCGCATCCACTACTCTGTCCATGTCCAACGCCAGAATTCAGTTCAGCTTACGGTCAAATGTTCAGATATCCCAATATGCTTTTGAAGTTCTTGAAAATTTCGAACAGGAAATGGCTGTCAATGACCGGAAACCTTCTATTGGTTACCGCCGGGAGGGGAACCTCTTCATGGTTGGCCCGGAAGGCCGGGTTCCGGCGGAAAACGCATTAAAAATGCAGCAGGATCTGGGTTGCGATGTGGAATGGTGGACACCCGGGCAGGTCCGCAAACGCTTTCCTCTCTATAATCCCGAAGGATATCTGGGAGCAACATTCGGCCCAAAAGACGGGCATTTTGATGCATACGGAGTC
>CAZOEH010000641.1:0-1629 GCA_964578785.1 uncultured Desulfonema sp.
TGAACGGCACTGCATCCTGAGCTTGTCGAAGGATCAGTCGAACGATTTCACTGATACAGATATTAAATAATCTGGATTACATTTTCCTTGACTTTAAGATTCGGCTCTGATAAAAGGCAGAAACTGTATAATAATTTGTTAGCCGATTATTGACGTAAGAACGAACCGTGAACGATTTTGGCAAAATAAAGATACCCTTCGCTCTGGCACTCCTAGCCGCGATGTTTGCCATAAACCCACTTATCCAAAAATATGGGGATGCCAACTACAAGTTGTTTGGCATGTCCATTACTCTCAACTTCATTTATTTGCTCTTCTGCATGTTGCTTGGTGCTTCAGTGTACTTCTATGGCATTGGGCTGATTGGAGATCGTCCTCTATTTGATTTCATAAATAAAATTGGACACATCGTGTATGCTTTGGCCCTCATAGCCCCACCACTTTTCCTTATCCTCTATCCGGTTTCTATGATAACCGATCTTCTGATCAGCGTGTTCATGTCCCCCCTATTCAGCAAAGTTGCGGAGTATGGCGGATCATCGGCTATCGGTGGGGCTGCAGCGTTCATAGGGCATTTCATTTTCAGGGCATTTTCTGCCCGTGATAAGAAAGAGAGAATTGAACGTCTTACCGTTCAAGAGAACCATCTATTAAACCGGGCGAGACAGCTTTTTCAACAAAGCTATTACGACCTAGCGGTCACAGAATCATGGAAGGCTGTTGAGGTTGCCCTAAACAAGACTTTCGAGACTGCAGGCATACGAACACGAGAACGAACAATAAATGGTCTTTTAGATGCAGCACGTAAAAGAGAGTTGCTAAATTCAGGGGAAATCGAGGAATTAATGAGCATCCGACAAGTCCGTAATGCGGCCGTGCATACGGAGCGCAGGATTGCTATGGAGGAGGCGAGGCGGGCTCTTGACATATCGGAAAAAATCATAGCTGCGCTGGACAAGGTGGAGGATCGATGCTACTTATGCGGCAATCTATACCCATTAAACTCTCTTAACACCGATAATGTTTCAGGTGCCAGTGTGTGTAAGACATGCGCTAAGAAAAACCCCGATTGGAAAGATACCCTTATGGCCATGGGTATGGATTCATGACAACTATGGGGGCCAAAGGGCATAGGTGTTAAGTTAATAAACCAAAAGGATGAGACTCCTCCAATAATTCGAGAGTAGTTTTTCGTGAAGGTTGTCTGTTTTTAATGCAAGAGTAGACAAGGCGTTTGATTTCACGAAGAAACTGTTTTATAGCCGTAACGACGTTATGGAGAATACTTTGGAGGAGAGAGAAAGCACGTTCTTGGATGCGTTTGTAGAGTTTATCGAAGCTGACTTCCCTTTTTTGTGTAGTCCACAGAGTGGCATTCAAAGATGAATGGATACCATGGATAATTACTGCCATGATAAGTTTTCCGAGTATTTCGCATTTCAGGCGATGCTCTTTGGCAGTATTGGATGAATGAATGCGAAGGACACTCTTAAGTTGTTTGAAAATAAGTTCTATTTGCCATCTGAGGCGGTAAAGAGAGAAAACAATAGTGACCGGCAGGAACGCGGAACGGGGTCAGGTCTTGCTTCCTGATGTTGCAGTAACTCTATTTTCCAGTTGTAATAAATT
>CAZOEH010000642.1:0-1622 GCA_964578785.1 uncultured Desulfonema sp.
TCTCGAAACTGCACCAGATGAACAAGAAGATGGCGCAGGAGATGGCGCTGATGAAGCGCTCCGTGGAGGAAGAGGGCGGGGGCGTCACGCAATCACCGTCGAAACGGTGACTGCCCTTTCGTTACGATTGCACTTCAGAAAAACAGCCGTGGCAATTCGTTACGCAGACGGAGGACTATACAACCCTCGCTTGATTTCCCGGATTCCCTCGAGTCCCGGGATGATTCCCCCTTCCACGTAAATTGCCTTCAGATAGGCGATTGCCTTCTGATACATTCGCCCATTTTCATAGAAAATAGTTTTCACATAGCCATAATTGCTTTCCTTTTTAAATTGGAGTATGTATTCATATAAAACATCCAACGACAGCGATGACAATATTGGCGCCCCAATAAGATCTTCTTTTCTACCAGGCAAATCCATTACGATCTTGTCGTAATCATCCACATTAATACCTTTGTTTTTTGCGTAAGACCATAGTTCCGTCCCTGGGAAGGCAGACGTTACATACACCAGCGGGGAAAAATATGGATTTCTTCTGAACCTTCGAATAAATTCCAACGTTTGCCGCAGATCGTCTTCCGTTTCGTGAGGGGACCCGATCATAAAACTTCCCATGGTCGGGATTTTGTATTTGGTCGACAGCTCGATCGCTCTTACATTTTCTTCCGTTGAGGATGTGTCTTTTTTCAAATATTTCATCATTCTGTCGGATCCGGATTCCATTCCGATTCCCGTCACAACTACGTTCATTTCCTTCAACATCTGCATCATGGAGTCGTCCAGTAAATCCGCCCGGACAAGACACATGTATTTTATTTTATTCAATCCTTTTTCGACGATCAATTTATGTATTTTCCCAAATCTCTTCCTATCCGCTATGAATAAGTCATCGAATATATGTATTATCTCGGCGTTGTATTTTATACTTAGCAGTTCTATCTCCCCTATGACACGTTCTGCAGAAAAAGATCTGAATATTTTCCAATGTACTGCGGTTGAACAGAAAATACATTTAAATGGGCACCCTCGGCTGGTAAGAAGAGTTAACGATATTCCAGTGTGGTACGGAATAATTTGTACTTTATTTATATAATATCCGATATCGAAAAAATCACGATCAGGTATAGGAAGGAGATCCAAAGGACGGATCAAGTCTCTGGCTTCGGTAAAGACAAGATCACCATCGTCTTTGTAACAGATGCCTTTTACGTTTTTCAACTCCGTGGGCGTAAATTCAGCAAGAGCGGATAATTCGAGCATCGTCGCCTCCCCTTCCCCGATGACCCCGATATCGAAGGGTTCAGGAAGGGTCCTGTGTGTGGAGACATGAACACCGCCCAGGATCAGCTTCGCCTTCGATCTCCCCCGGACGAATTCCGCATAATGGACCGCCCGAAGAATGTCTTGCGTGACCGCGCCGATCCCGACGAGGACCGCATCGGTAAAGGAGTTATAGATGTCCTGGCAATTCGCATCCAAAATCCTGATGTCTACCGAAGGATCGTGTTGTCTCAGGTAGGTGGCGATCGATGCCAAACCCAAAGGCATCAATCCCTTCGCGAAGCCTTTACTGACGTTTACAAGCACGATTTTTTCCATCTCGTCGCCAGCTTCCTCCG
>CAZOEH010000643.1:0-1621 GCA_964578785.1 uncultured Desulfonema sp.
TCATACCTGATGGACGGCCTTGAAACTTTTTTCCCTTCTCTTGAAATATCTTTAAAAGATGCCTTCTCTTCCTATGCCGGAATCAGGCCTGTTTTAAGCAGAAAGCAGCTCGCGCCCTCAAAAGAGTCCCGTGAGCATGTCGTGTGGATTGATAAAGGTCTTGTGACGATAACGGGCGGAAAGCTGACCACATTCAGGAAACTTGCAGCGGATGCACTGAAAGCGGCAAAACCGTTTCTGCCGCAGGCGTGTCCGGTTAAAGACGAAGATACTTTCAAATCAATTCCGGAAAATATTATCGACAAGAGGATTTCTCCTCTTATGCTGCGACGTCTTATCGGACGATATGGCGATGGAGCAAAAGAGATTTTAAAAGATTCCGAAGCCGATGATTTGTCCTATATTCCCGGAACTAATACCGTCTGGGCTGAAATACGGTATGCCGCGAAAAATGAAGCGGTAAGGCATCTCGATGACCTGCTCTTAAGAAGGGTCCGCATCGGCCTTCTCACTCCGGGAGGTGGAAAAGAGCATATCGGGCGGGTAAAAAAACTGTGCGCTCCGGTATTGCCGTGGGATGAAGGAAAATGGGATACCGAGATAAATATGTATCTTGAAAAGTGGCGCCGCTCTAACTCAGTTCCCCCTTCTTATTAAATAACTGAATCATCAATCCTATGTCACCGGTTACCGTATATTTTTGTTCCATGAACAACTGCTGACCGTCAGCCTTGCGGGTCATAATGTCCATCCAGACGGCAAAAGGTGTCTTGATAGTGATGTCTGGATTTTCTTCAATTCCTTTTTTTGTTTTGATTCTGCCTTTCTCAATAATGAAGCAGCATGAATCTTCCACCTGACCGGAAAAGGTGAACTGCAAGGTCACTTTTCGATCACCGGCTGCTCCGGAATTAAGGCCTGCGGGAAAGAGCAGCATGAAGCTTTCAAGGGAATCCGGACGCGGAACCATGTGTTTCTTTCCGAATTCTTTTGGCGTCACTTCCTCGGCAATGCAGGTTTTCCAGAAAAGGTTGCCCATCCGGGTAAAAAGCCCGGGATCCACAAGAGACTGCCTGATTCTTGCCATTGTCCCGGGAAAGATTTTCATGGATTCCACCAATTCTCTCCCTGCCTGTGTTGTTGCATCCAGCACATCGGTTGCTTTTTCCTTGAAAAAAGGGTGCGTTATTGTTTCGGCAGCACTCCGGTAGATTTCAGCCGCAAGGGTTTCGTCTTTATGGCGTGTATGATTCAAATAGTATGAGAGCGCATCAAACTCCGATTCGTCCGGGAATCCGCATACAGAAAGCCATACAGCCGCCGGGATCTTATTTCTTAAAGGGTGGAATGTTTTTCCATCATCGCCTTGTTCAAAGAAGGGCTGAACAGCCGGGAGAGTGCGCTCTCTGAATGCGGCCATGGCGGCATTCATGGTGTGGTAGTAAAGGGGTGTGGCGTAAACAGCGAGGTCGGCTTCCAGCCATTTTGGGAAAAGCTCGCCGGTCATATCGTCTTTGTGAATGCAATGGCCGGGGGTCTTCGTCCAGCAGGTGAAGCAGCCAGCACAGTTTTTGATGGTTTTTTCGCGCAGATTAACGACATCGACCTCAGCTCCGGCATC
>CAZOEH010000644.1:0-1615 GCA_964578785.1 uncultured Desulfonema sp.
ATCGTAACGAAATGAATCCTGAACCGGACTTTCGGTCAGGTCGGTTGCAAGCTTCTTTATCTGGTAGAAGCTTTTAACAAAAAGATAAAAATGCTCGTCTTTGAAATCCCTGATGCGGATAAATGTGTCATTTAAAACCGGGAGAAATCTTTCAAGATTAAAGCCCGATTCCTTTATGATTTTCTGTAAAAATAAAATGAGGTTATCGACGGCATCGGCTTTTATCCGTCTTTCGGCTGAGGATTCGACGACGCTGATGAAAATATCGATAAAAATTCCCGCCGCTTTCGGGCCTTTCGGATGGTTGTAGATAAAGTGGAAATAATCGAGACTGAAACTTCTTGCTTCTTTTACTATGAACTGCCAGTTTTTATAGGGATGGGAAAGCTCTTTTAAGAAGGTGCTGAGACCGTCCAGCAGGCCCTGATATCTTGAAAACACCTCTTCAAGCACCGAATATTTCGAATCTACGGCGACCTCTACATAGTAGTCTGCCAGATTGACTTCAAGAGCTTTCGACTTGATCATAATCCGAAAAGACTCCGTTATTAAATTCGGACTTCGTACATCGCACTTCGAATATCGATAAAAGTGGTATTTAGAATTTTGCACTTCGCTTTTCGATATTCGATATTCGATGTCCTATATTCGGTTTTCGATATTCGATGTCCGGTTTTCTATATCACCTCGCCAGCAACATCAGCCTGTAAACCAGCATACCTGCCAGCCATGCCGCATCCTCCGGGGAAAAAATATCACCAATCGTATCGTAAAACAATATATTTGCTTCAGGCAGAAACTCCTCGTCACCTTCCCAGAGAATAACCTGCAATGAAACATGCGGAAAGATATTGAATTCAAAACCGGCATTCCCCGCATCAATCGCCTTTCCGTTCAAACTTTTTGCGGCTTTTACGAACAAGCCGGCCTCTTTCCCGAAACTCTTTTTGAACGGATCCACCGCTCTTTTGACAAAAGCGGAATAATAAAAGGATGCTCCCGGGATCTCACGGAAGGATATCCATCTGCCGGATGATTTTTTCCCGCTCTTTGCTGCAAGATAATGGAGTATAAGAACCTGCTCCTGAAGAGGCACATCCTTTTTTTCAGATGATTCATCTTCGAATTCAAACCCCGGCCAGGCGACGATAAAAACCCTGTTTAAAAAAGGAATTTTAATTTTGTTCTTCTCTATCAGCCTGTACCCTGACCTTTCTGCTATCTCATCCAAAGGCTCAATGGAAAGCTTTTCCACGGCAATTTTTTTTGCATTAATATAATCGTCAACACGCGCCATGATAATATCTCCCAAGCTGGTCAAAAAACTTCTGAGCTATGATAACAAAAAAGCCTCTCCCGGTAAAGGGAGAGGCTTTTTTTCTTCATTTTACAATATAAAAATCAGACCTCAAGCCATGAATCGGAGTAAAGTGTCTTTCCAAGGATTACATTGGCTGTCTTAACGTATTCCTGCATCTCTTTTGAAAGGGAACCTACATCCGGGTCATTCCCGTCCATTATCGAATATATCAGATCGACTATATCAGGGCGTTTCCCTTTTGCTATCTCGGTCAGCTTTTCATCCAGAGGATCCGAAATAACCGAATACATACCC
>CAZOEH010000645.1:0-1599 GCA_964578785.1 uncultured Desulfonema sp.
TTCCGCCGTTACTCTTGAATTGCGGCCAAATGCATCCATATCTGTGTCAGTATTCAGGCCTTTTCCGGACAAACTCAGGCTCGGGCTTAAATTCAAAGATTCTATGAAACAGAAAAGGCCAGAACTTGGAAAATATCAACACAAGCAAGACTACGAAAAAAAAGGTTATCTTGAATTTGCGGAACCTGGTGAACCAATTAAACTAAAAGTGAGTAGAGAGGGGAAAGAAGTTATTTATGAGGCGGAACCCGTCAGCGCGCACGGCGAAATGGATTCTTACCGTGCTCTTTATCCATTTGTGGACGATGGAAATCCCCATCGTTTTCCGTATCATCCAAATATAGATTTGAGTCAAAAAATACCCGCAGGAAACTCAACCTTCAATATTTCTGTCCTTGAAGTTGGATCTAAATTAATTGGCGAAAAAGTTACACTAATTTTTATACAACCCAACTCTGGCAAGAATATGTCAAAGGATCCGGGTGATAGAGTTCTTGCCTGGTTTATATTATGGCCTCTATATGCATTACTCTTGTTTGTATATTTTACTGTATTAGCTTGGAAGTCTAGCCCCAGAATTGGGACTGAGAAAACTGATGGTACAGAATATATTAAGAAAAACAAAAAAGAAAATAAAAGAGTTTAACAAGGCAATACAGCCGATCGCCTACGCTCCGGCTGATTTTGTCGTTGGGCTTCAATAATCACGCTTGACGTTAATCACGCGATGCATTATGATACGAAGTATGATCCGATCCTTCAACTGTGAATATACTGAGGCGCTATCAAAAGGCCATCGTGTCAGGAAATTCGTCAATATTGTAAAGGTCGCTCGGCGAAAACTTAGACAGCTTGAAATCGCTAATCGACTTGATGACTTGAGGGTACCACCCGGTAATCAGCTTGAAGCACTCAAGGGTGATCGTTCAGGTCAACACAGCATTCGCATCAACGATCAATGGCGAGTTTGCTTTCGTTGGACGAATGGAGGCGCAGAAAATGTGGAAATCGTTGATTACCACTGAGGAGGTTCCATTATGAAAGAGTTCGAACCCATTAAACCAGGTGAAATTCTACTAGAGGAATTTCTAAACCCCATGGGGCTTAGCCAGTACCGGCTGGCCAAGGAAATCGACGTTCCTGCACAACGAATCAGTGAGATTGTTGCTGGTAAGCGTTCAATAACGGCAGATACAGATTTGCGGTTGTGTCGATTTTTTGGTCTATCCAGCGGTTATTGGCTGCGCGCTCAGGCTGCCTATGATACCGAAGTTGCAGAACGCACAATTGGTCCCATGTTAAAAAACATCAAACCCTGGTCTGAATCTGTGGCCCAACAAAGCTAATTCAGCCGATGCAAAAAGCCACCAGGCTGATCAGCGGCGTTCACGCCGCCGCAAGCAGCGGGGAATACGATAGCTATTGCGGTTCAACAAACCGGATATGTAATACACAGCATAAATATCAATAATATGTGCCTGATTCTTTTATCATACCGCGCTCACCCCTCTTACGGACTGATTTTAGCGGCAAACAGGGATGAGTTTTATGACCGCCCGACAGCTCCGCTCGGTTTCTGGCCTGAAGCACCCCAAATTC
>CAZOEH010000646.1:0-1595 GCA_964578785.1 uncultured Desulfonema sp.
GTCCTTTGAATAGAACAGGATGTCCAGTATCAATTTTCTGATCCGCCCGACCATCTGCTTTACGACTGTCCAGCCTTCAGCGGTTTTTTCCAGGTTTTCCTTTTTAAATCCTGAATCGACAAGGTACATTCCGCCGTCGAGACCTGTTAAAAGCCCTTTTATGCTGTGAGATATTGTACCTAACATCAGCCCCAGCGCGGAGAGATTGTTCTGAAGTTCGGATTTTTCCTTGATAAGGAGCTCGAGATTTTCGGTATATTCTTTTAATTTTTTCCGCATGAGAATTTTATCGCAGGCCCTTTTCAATGCCACTTCCAGCGAATCTACATTGATAGGCTTAGTGATAAATCCGGATGCTTCGAACTTGAGGCTTCTGATAGCGAGGTCCATGTCGCCGTGACCTGTAATCATGATGACTTCCGCTTCGGGACTCATTGACTTGATCTTCTGGAGAAGGGTAATTCCGTCCATGCCGGGCATTTTGATGTCCGTAAGCACAATAGGCGGATTCAGTTCGCAAAAGATACGAAAGGCTTTTTCGCCGTTATCTGCGGCGATCACCTGGTAGCCGAAATCAGACAGGGTTATCCCCAGTATATCACGGATATCGGCCTCGTCGTCTACCAGCAGAACCGTTTTATTTAATTTTCCGGACCCGGGATATGTCATAACTTCGAATTCCAAAGCCATATAACCTCTCTTTTTACGAAACCGTCATTTTTGATCGACGGCTTAGGAGCCGTTACGAAATAACCTGTACTTTTTTTGATCCTTTCGTTACGGCTCCTTATGCCGTCCACGGCATCCAAATGTTCCGCTTATTTTTGATCGACGGCTTATTCTGCTGCCACTGGAAACTGCATGATAAAACACGTTCCTTTTCCAGGCTCGGATCTGGCAGTGATGTTTCCGCCGCAATCCCTTATGATACCATAACTGATCGACAATCCCAGCCCGGTTCCTTTCCCGACCTCCTTTGTTGTGAAAAACGGTTCGAATATCCTGTCAAGAATTGCTTCAGGGATTCCGATACCGGTGTCGCAGACTTCTGCAATGACGATTCCGCCGGCTGAGCGGGTTTTTAAAATGATTTTTTTATCTCCTTTTGTATCCGGTCCGGGCGGATATAACTCTTCGATAGCATCCCGTGCATTAATCAGAAGATTGATAAAGACCTGTTCCAGCCGGCTCGAATCGGCCTTTATTTCAGGAAGATTCTCTTCCGTGTCCCAGATAACTTCAATATCTCTTAATTTAAGCTGCTGGCTGAAGATTTCAAAAGCGTTTTGCAGAATTTCGTTTATATTTATATTCTCAAGTTCCATGTCTGATTTACGGGCAAAGAGCCTCATGTGGTTGATTATTTTACTTGCCCGGTCCACACTTGTGTCAATCTTGCTCACCATAACGGACATGATCTGATCCTCAATCTTTTCATGCTGGTTTGTCTTCCTGATGATGAAGCTGCTCGCCGTTTTAATGACCGAAAGAGGCTGGTTCAGTTCATGAGCAACACCTGAAGCCATCTCACCCAGAGTCGTCATTTTGCTTGCCTGAATCAGGAGTTGTTCGGCTTCCAGGCGCTTCGTTATGTC
>CAZOEH010000647.1:0-1578 GCA_964578785.1 uncultured Desulfonema sp.
CGTGAAAATATTTTTTCGACAGAACGATGAAATGAACGGCAGACCAGAAATGCTCGTGATAATATCGATCCACCCTGTAACTGGGATGCCCGGTCAGATGACAACATACCGCATCCGCCTGATAGACGACCCTTGTTCCTTCTAACCAGAAACGCCAGCTCAAGTCGACGTCTTCGGCATAAAGACAGAAGATTTCATCAAATCCATGGACCTGTCGAAATATATCGGCCGATATCAAAGAAAAGGCGCCACTGGCCCAGGGAGTATCACCCGTCCTGGGATCATACTCCTTTGGATGCTCGTAAGGCCATTGCCTCGCTTCAACGATTCCGATTCCGCCCGCACAGATGGCTTCAGACATCGTTTGCAGACAATCGGATAAGGGGTAGCTGTCAGGATTGACGATATAAAATGCCTTTCGAGGCTGAACCTTATGAAACAAGACATTCAGGGATTTACCAAACCCCATATGTCTGTTTTCTTTTTCATTCGACCAATCATGAACCTCCATCCTTTCACTTTTTAGATTCCCCAGAAGGCTCTCGTTATTGATATAATTTAAAAAATGAATAGATATGCCGAATTTCGTTTGCTGTCGCTCGAAAAAAAATAATGACATGTTTTTTATGAAATCTACGTGTTGAGGCCCATAGACACAAAAAACAGGAATGACATCATCCCCATTGATCGATAGAGAAAGCGCATTTCTCTGTATCGTTATCGGCGTATTTTCTTTCTCAGCTTCCGCTGCAAAGACAATGGACGGACTATAAATAGATGTCGTGGCGGCGCCTTCAGAAGCGCCGTACCGAAAATAATGCACCATTGGATTTATCTTTTGTATTATTAAATCGGGATGCTTATTTAAATATGTGGCTGAATCAAATAACGGGCTTGTCGCACGCCCCTCAAAACCGCCGTATCGCAAATAGTGAGTTAGGGGGTTCAACGACCAAGCGCACAGATCAGGATGCTTTTTCAGATAATACTCGTTGAAAAAAAGAGGGTTTGGATTAAATCCAGACATCCATCCTTTTTCCAGATAATGGATGAGTGGATTTTCGTCATATATATTCGCAGCCCTCAATTGCTTTTGATAATATTTCGTTTGGAATACGGGGGATGGATTGCTATCTTCATACGCCCCATATTGAAGATAATGTAACAATGCATTATCTTCCTTGATATCTTCATGTTGTTCTAAATAATAAGACAAGTCGAACAAAGGATGCGGATTCCTTCCCTCCCGATAACCCACTAAAACAAAGTGCAGTAGGGGATTCTGTTTTTCTTCGGAAATATCTGTGTTCATCTCCAGATAGAAAGCGGGATCGAAGAGTGGATGCGATTTGCAGAGAGCATGATTTTTTGATCTTAAAAAATGTTCCAGCGGTGGGCATGTCAGTTCTTCCGTGAGATGCAATTGTTTCAGGTAATACATATTGTCGAAAAGCGGGTGTGGATTGCCTATTTTATCAAAAGGTTGAGTAACGTAATGCTCGAGAGGATCTTGTTCTTCCATAATTACCTGTTCTTTATAAAAGCGGCTTGAGAAAAGGGGATGAGGGTTCCTGTCTT
>CAZOEH010000648.1:0-1573 GCA_964578785.1 uncultured Desulfonema sp.
AAAAAAACGAGGCGCTTTTAACGATAGCCGGCGAATTAAAAAGGCAGGCGGAATATATAAAGGAAGAGAATAAAAAAGACCTCGCCGGCGCAAAAGAAGTCGGGCTTTCCGCCGCCTTTATCGACAGACTGGCAATAAAAGACGCGACGATAAAATCAATGGCGGACGGCCTTGCCGAAGTATCAGCTCTTGAGGATCCGGTCGGCTCTATTTGCAGGACATTGATAAGGCCGAATGGAATTGAGGTATCCCGGATGCGCATACCTCTCGGAGTCATAGGGATAATTTACGAATCAAGACCGAATGTAACGATTGATGCCGCGGCGCTTTGCCTTAAAGCCGGAAACGCCGTAATATTGCGCGGCGGTTCGGAAGCATATTACTCGAATATGGCCTTGTCCGGCATAATTAAAAAGGCCCTTTCGGCATCCGGCCTTCCGGAAGAAGCGGTTCAGATTGTACCCGTAAGAGAAAGAAGCGCAGTAAACGCTCTATTGAGCCAGGAAGAATATATCGATCTCATTATTCCCCGGGGAGGAGAGAGTCTCATAAGGTTTGTTGTGGAGAATTCGAGAATACCTGTCCTGAAGCATTACAAGGGCGTATGCCATGTCTATGTGGATGAAGGCGCGGATCTTGAAATGGCACGCAGAATATGTTTCAACGCAAAAGTGCAGCGGCCTGGAGTCTGCAATGCCATGGAGACAATGCTTGTCCACAAGGCTGCGGCGAAGGAATTTTTGCCTTTAATGGCAAAGAAGTTTTCCGTTGCCGGAGTTGAGATCAGAGGCTGCCCTGAAACATGCGCTCTTCTTCCGGCAGCCAAAAAAGCGGCCGAAGAGGACTGGCCTGCCGAATTCCTCGATCTTATCCTTGCCGTGAAGGTTGTTTCAGACATGGATGAGGCGATAAGACACATAGCTAAATACGGGTCGAATCATACCGAGGCGATTGTAACCAGTGACTTAAACAGGGCAAGGCGCTTTCTGCGTGAAGTCGATTCTTCGGTAGTGCTGGTAAATGCATCAACCAGGTTTAATGACGGCGGGGAACTGGGACTGGGCGCCGAAATAGGGATCAGTACATCAAAGCTCCATGCATTCGGGCCCATGGGCCTTGAAGAACTCACCACTACCAAATTCATAGTTTTAGGAAATGGTCAGATCAGGGAATGATTGAAATTAAAATCGTAACTGTTCAGGTGGATAGGCTGTAGCTTTTTAGGCTGTAGGTTTTTAGCTGACAGCCTATAGCCTAACAGCCTACAGTCTATCTCTCTCTGCGAGGTTTCAATTGAAACGTACAGGACTCTTCGGGGGAACATTCAATCCGGTCCATTTCGGGCATCTTCGGTCCGCATATGAGGTGCAGGCAAAGTTTTCCTTAGACAGCGTCTGCTTTATTCCGGCTGCTATTCCGCCGCACAAACAACCTTCATCGGTAGCCGATGCAAAAGACCGCCTTGAAATGATAAGGATGGCCGTTTCGGATCACCCCGGATTTTCTGTTTCTGATGTTGAACTCAAGAGATCAGGCCCTTCATATACGATAGATACGGTCAGGCATTTTATGG
>CAZOEH010000649.1:0-320 GCA_964578785.1 uncultured Desulfonema sp.
GATGGAAAGCTTTTGTCAACCGCGGTTATAGTTACAGGCTATAACTCAAAAAATGCGGGAAACACTGTTTTTGAAAAGATCCTTGCGGAAGCGGGCATCAACCGGGCTGAGATTGAAGGAATTGTTGCCACCGGCTATGGTAGAAACAGCGTATCTTTTGCAGGAAAAAGCATAACAGAGATAACGTGTCATGCGGCCGGCGCACATTTTTTGAATCCTGCCGTTCGCTCTGTGATAGACATAGGAGGACAGGACAGCAAGGCGATAGTCATGGATGAAGCAGGAAAAGTGAAAGATTTCGCTATGAATGACAAGTGTGC
>CAZOEH010000649.1:330-1571 GCA_964578785.1 uncultured Desulfonema sp.
AATGTCTCTTAAAGCAGATAATCCGGCAAAGATAAGCAGTCTTTGCACGGTTTTTGCCGAATCTGAAGTGATATCGCTTATAGCGAAAGGCGAAAAAAGGAAAAACATCATAGCGGGAATTCATGAATCTATTGGCTCAAGGGTCGCAGCAATGGCAGGCAGGTTAGGCCTGACTTCTCCTGTTATGATGACGGGTGGCGTAGCAAAGAATATAGGGGTTGTGAAAGCCCTTGAGGGCAAGACCGGCAAACCTATAGAGGTTTCCGAAATGGCCCAGTTGACTGGGGCGATAGGGGCTGCCCTGATAGCAATGACTCTTTGAGACCGTTTAAATTATGGACATGGATATCATTTTTGTGATATATTCAATAACATAAAAAGGCTGGGAAAGAAGAATTATCCATGACCAAAACTGATAACACGGAAATTATCAAGATATTGACCGCAAGGAAGTCCCTCTTCTGGGATAAGAGAGATGTTGATCCGGCAAGGGATGGGCGTGTTATTGCTGAAAGAATCCTCGAATTCGGAACGGAAGAGGAAATAAAAGCGCTGACAAACTGGCTGGGAGAGAAATTCCTCAAAAAAATCATCACCGAGAGCAGGGTGTTAAGCCCCAAGACCGTTAATTATTTTGCCTTGTACTTCCATATACCAAGGGAAGAAACACGATGTTTTTCCGATGCATCACGCCGGATATGGCAGCCATTCTGAAAAACGATTTCATGAACTGCCTTCCCCGGCAGACCTACATGGCCGGCGGCACGGCTGCGGCCCTGTATTTCGGGCATCGCCTGTCGGTGGATATTGATCTTTTCACTCCCGCGGATTTTGACAGCCTGCAAGTATTTCATGATCTTAATGAAAATATGCGGGGATTATTTGAGAAGGTAACTCTCCACAAACTTGAGAAAAATACTCTTGTCGCTTCTTTGAAAGACACGGGGTTAAGCCTTTTTTCCTACCCATACGGACTCCTCCGGGAGCCCACACCCGTTCCCGGCATCCTGGTTCCTGTCGCGTCTGTTCTCGACCTGACCCTCATGAAACTTATTGCCATCAATCAGAGAGGTTCCTGCAAGGACTTCGTTGATCTGAAAACGATCTTGACTCACAGCAGTGAATCCTTTTCCGAACTCGTCGTACAGCTTCAGAAAAAATATCATATTGGTGAAGAAATGACTCTGCAGCTGAAAAAGAGTCTCATCTATTTTGATGACGCTGAAGAAGATCTGAATATC
>CAZOEH010000650.1:0-1570 GCA_964578785.1 uncultured Desulfonema sp.
TAAGTAATTTAAAAATCTATTTCCCAAAAATCTCAAATCCGTTCGCATATGACTTCCAACTGGTTCATAAAAATTGACAAGTTCTCTGGAAATCAAAGTTCTGACGGCAAAGTAAAAAGTTCGATATGCAAGGCGCGCGAGTCTTGAGGAATGAAGCGCAATCCGCCACCGAACTTTGGCGGACAGAGCGACTTTTTACGCAGCCGTCAAGATCGATAATCGGCATTTATCTTAACATAATCTATCGAAAAATCGCAGGTAAGGACGGACGCCTTTCCATCGCCGGTTTTCAAATCGACCGTTATCGAGAGCTCGGGCTTCTTCAGCACTTTTGTCGCTTCCTTTTCGGCGGCATCGCCGCAACCCATACCGCTTTTTACCATCAACACATCATCGAAGCTGATATTCACAAGCACCGGATCAAATTCAACACCTGCTCTTCCGGCAGCGGCAAGAATTCTTCCCCAGTTAGCGTCCTCACCGAACAACGCGGTTTTGACCAGGTTTGAATTGGCTATAGTTCTTGCGATTATTTCCGCATCACCATCGCTTGCAGCCCCTTGCACAATAACATCCACCAGTTTTGTCGCTCCCTCGCCGTCTTTGACTACCATTTTAGCAAGAGCCATGAGGACTTCATCAAGGAGTCTCCGGAAATATTCTTTTTCGGACCGGCTCTTTACACTTGCGCCCGACATGCCGTTTGCCATTACAAGAACCGTATCATTTGTACTCGTATCCCCGTCGATGGTTATCCTGTTAAATGATTTTTCCACGGAAGATGCCAGCGCTTCTTTAAGAAAATCCGGCGCAACCGCCGCATCAGTACAGATAAAACAGAGCATCGTGGCCATATCAGGAGATATCATTCCGGCGCCTTTGGCAACGCCCGTGATATTGAAACCGGATCCGCCGATGCTTCCTTTTTCTGAAACAATCTTGGGGACCGTATCGGTTGTCATAATAGCCTGCGCAAAATCATTTATGCCTTCCGGGGAAAGCATTTTCACAAGCTCAGGAACGGCTGACTCTATCTTGTCCACGGCAAGCGTTTTCCCGATAACACCTGTCGATGCGACAAGAACCTGATCTTCAGATATATTAAGTCCATATGCCGCAAGTTTTGCTTCAGATACGGCATCTTTCATGCCCTGATCGCCGGTGCAGCAGTTCGCGCTTCCGCTGTTTGCAATAACGGCACGGCAAAAACCTTTTTTAATCCTCTCCCTGTCCAGGAGAACCGGCGCCGCCTGCACTCTGTTTCTGGTAAAAGCCCCGGCAACTCCTGCCGGAACATCCGAATAAATCAGGCCAAGATCTTTATGGCCGTTTTTTTTAAGGCCGGATACCACTCCTGAAAAAGAAAAGCCTTTGCAGAGAATCTTTTCCATATACGCAAATCCCTTTACTTTGCCATTAAATGTATTAGATAAGTGAATGTATTTAAAATGTATTTATGTTTTTTAAGATTAACATCGAACACTGAACATTGAACGTCCAACATCGAATGAAAAACAAACATCCGATACTGAATAATATTTTGAAAGATGAACGTTCATTTTTCCGATAG
>CAZOEH010000651.1:0-1568 GCA_964578785.1 uncultured Desulfonema sp.
GAAAATATCGAAGATAAACCTCCGGCACTGAACCGCTATTACCACGTTAATTACCGATTTCAGCTCAAGGCTCTTTTCGGTAACTGGCAGCCTCTTCCCTGTCTTCGCTGCAGACGAACTGACGACATTGTTCGCAGTGAGGAGAAAAAAGAGGAGCCGGCCAAAATTCCTTTTTATAACTATGCCGCTAACGCCAACTGTTAAACCATAAGCATCGCGATCTTTTACCGAAAATCAAAACACATGGATACGGTATGTCATTGCTATTGGTGTGCCCGTTAGCGTTAGTGATGAGAGATCTTCGGGAATAGTGAATGACAAAAATTCACATCAATCGTTTTTTCAGAAGCGGCAGGTCTTCCTTAACTGTTTTCCAGACTATTTCAAGATCAGTACCAAAATACTCATGAGCTAAAATATTGCGGATCCCTTTCATAATACCCCAGGGCACATCTTTGTATTGTTCCTGAATTTCTATGGGGAGACGGGAAGCGGCTTCTCCAATCACTTCAAGATTGCGGATAACCGCATCTACTGTTTTTTCATCATTTTGCCATGACGCAAAATCGATACCATAGGTATAACGCTCGATTTTGTTAATTGCTTCGACAATATCATCTATTCGGAACTGCCAGCTTCTAGACGGCATGAAGAGCTTCCTTAAGAATTTGTTCACGGAACTGTTTTTTCAAGGCATTCCGGGTGACGAGATCAACAGAACATTGCAAGAGGTTTTCGAGGTATTCTTTCAACTCAAGGAAATGAAATATCCCTGGGGTTTGTATAAAAGTCACCAGAATATCCACATCGCTTTCTGCGGCAGCCTCATCGCGGGCCACAGAACCAAAAAGCGATAATGATGCCACGCCAAAACGTGTACCAATTTCATTCCTGTGTTCAGCAAGAATTTTCAATATATCCTCACACCTCATAACTATATCCTCTTGATATTGAATTCGAATGAGAAATTGTTATTTTTGGAGGACGAACAATATCCAATATTTCTCTCTGATGGACACCAATAAACTTTTGTTTATACATATAATGAAACTGCTCACTCGTCAACCCTGAATCACCCTGAATCACCCTGAATCAGAATGTCAGCAGTCGGTTAAAAACACGCCAGGGGGTACTTGGGGGACGGGTACTTGAGGTACTTTGGGGACGTTCATCAAAGTATCAATATAGCATGGAACTATTTTAAATAATAGAATATTATATAATAGTAAAACGCGAGTTTGGTTTAAAATAATTGAGTATCGTTAGGAAAATATCGAAGATAAACCTCCGGTACTGAACCGCTACTTCCACTTTAATAACCGATTTCAGCACGGAATCGCAAACCCGCCGGGCGGCATTGCGGATTTTCGGTAACTGTGAACCCGGATGGACCGGCGGAGTTAAGGATACATTAACCTCGCCGTATGTAAAACCACTTGACTAATTCCTATTGTAAATACAATGTAAATATGCTGGAACTTCGATTTGAGTGGGATTCAGCGAAAGCTGAAGAGAATCTATGGAAACACGGCGTATCGTTTGAGGAGGCGCAAACGGTCTTCCTCGAC
>CAZOEH010000652.1:0-1556 GCA_964578785.1 uncultured Desulfonema sp.
CATGCAACCCTCTTCCCGTCGGGACTGAAAACAGCGTCCGTGACCATGTCTCCAAAAGTTATCTGCCAGGGGTTTCCGTCAACGGCGATTGTCCAGCGTCCGAATGCGGGAGCAACTATCGCGGCTATCTTTTTGCCGTCAGGGCTGTAGATATGGTGCCAGAGCTGGACAAATTTACGATCCCAGAATATTTTGCCGTCTTTTGCCAGGAGCCAGCTTCCGGCGGATCTTACAGGGGCAGTGACGGAATCATCTAATGGGCAGAACTGAGGTTCCCATACCGAGGCAAAGCTTTTTTCCCATGGGACGCCATCTACTGCGATTGTGTAATCGTAAAGGTTCGTTCTGACTCCGGCTGCCACGCGTTTTCCGTCAGGGCTGAAGGTGACGTCCCACACGTTAACAAAGTTTCTGCCCCAGGCAGTTCCATCAACAGCAACAGAATAGCATCCTTCCTGGAATTTGAATATTTCAGCCTCCTTGAATGGAACAGTCTGGACTGCGGCTGCTGCCCTTGTCCCGTCGTTGCTGACGGCAAGGCCGGTCATATTTGAAAAACCTGTTTCCCATGGAACATAATTTATAACGGCAAAATATTTTCTCTCACTTTGAGCCATATGAATGATGTTTGCGCCGTCTGAACCGAAACGGGTGTCCCAGGCGAACTCGAATTTGTCTTCGGGTGCCCGGCCGTCAATTGCAAGCGCCCATTCTCCCGCTTCAGAAACAAGAGCAGTCAGTTTTCCATCGGGCGAAAATCTCGGATACCAGACCTTGTCGAAGGTGCTTTCCCAGAGGGCGCCGTTTTCACAGATGGTAAAAACCTCATCATCGGGGGATTTTACTACAGCCGCTATCTTTTCCCCGTCGGGGCTTACATAAGGCTCTTCGATCCACTGGTATCTGGTCTTCCACTCGCCGATATCGGCAATCATCCTCCTGCCGGTGTTCCAGTCCCAGTTGCTGATGATATTCATCGCTCCTTCTCCTTTTTTATGGCTATTCTATAGTGGTGACATCGCAAAAGGGCATATGCTGACGGATTGGAGGTTTTTGGAAAGAGAGCATATTTCGATTTTTACGAAGCCGTCACTACTCTTTATTGAAAACCCAAATAAGACGCGCATTACAAATGCGCCGTACGCGAGAAATATGTAACTTCAAACCTCCTTTTGCAGGATAAGTTTTCCGGTTATTCTGAGCAATTCCTCCGCCTCGGGCGGTTTTTCCATATAAACGTCGGGGTAGGGGATTGAATTGTCGAGTTGAGTGTTCAGCATTTTCAGATAATGGATAAAGGCCTTTTCGGTAACTGCCGAAAGCATTATTACCGGAATATCCTTAAGATTTTTATCTGTTTTCAAATGACGGTACATCTGAACTCCGCCTTCTCCGGGCATCATAACATCAAGGATTATAAGGTCGGGTAAAATATCGCCGGCTTTCCGTATGCCGTCTTTCCCGTCTCTTGTCGCGAAAGCTTTATAACCGCTTGTTTCCATAAGGGTGGATATGAAGATTCTCATGTCCATTTCATCGTCTACTATCAGAATCTT
>CAZOEH010000653.1:0-1556 GCA_964578785.1 uncultured Desulfonema sp.
TTCTTGGTTTTGATATTGGACCTGACCAGGACGTGTCTTTGTTTGCAATCGATACAAAGAGCCAGATGCTTTCATTGAAAGAATTCAAGGCTGACCTGATATGGCACGGAAACACAACGATGTCGGTTTCGGCCACTCTGAGGGATGCTTATTCCCTTGGCGTCGGCGCTGACCACATAATAAACAACTGGGGGTTTGACGAAAACCTGCCGAAACTGGCTGCAAAGGCTGCAGAGGGTGCTATGGGCCCAGGTATTTGCGCATTTTTCGGTGAAAACGTTCCCGGCATGGATAAGGTTGTAGCATATGCGAAGAAATACAATCCTGGTATTCCGGCCGATAAAAGGCTTATCAGGACTATTCAGGCATGGGCGGATGTTCTTATTTTAAGGGAAGCCCTGATTCGAGCCGATAAGGCGGGAAAGCTTGACGGAGAAAGCATTTTAAAATTAGGTTTTGAAACCATGAAGAATTTTGAGATCGGCCTTGGCGCGCCTCCTGTTACTTTTACAGCGACGGACCACCGTGTTGCCGGAATTGTTCCGGTCTATGAAGTCAAGGGCGGGAAATTCGTACTCGTTGAAAAAGTCGACCTTAAAGGCAGATGGCCTGAAAAATGGGCAAAAGACTGGATCGGCTGGTAATTTAATTAAACCCCCAAGGAGGTCTTAAGGCTTTGTCTAAAGAAGAACTGATATTAAAGATTAATAACATCGAGGTCAAATACCACGAGGTTATACTTGTTATTAAAGGTGTCTCCATCGAAGTGCCGAAGGGGGGGATTGTTGCTCTTCTCGGCGCTAATGGTGCGGGGAAAAGCACTACTTTAAAGGCGATTTCAGGCCTTCTGAATCATGAAGACGGTAAAGTCACCGATGGATCTATCGAATTCATGGGGCAGCGGATAGATAAAATCAAGGCTGAAAAAATCGCAAAAATGGGCATAGTGCAGGTTATTGAGGGCCGCAGGGTCTTTGAGCATCTGACTGTTGAAGAAAATCTCAGAGTCGGCGCTCATATGAGAAAAGGTGAAAGAAATATTAAAGACAGCCTGGAGATGGTATATAATTATTTCCCCAGGCTTAGAGAAAAGAGAAACGAAACCGCCGGTTTTATCAGCGGAGGAGAACAGCAGATGACAGTTGTCGGCCGGGCGCTTATGACAAGTCCGGAGCTGATTCTTCTGGATGAGCCGTCAATGGGGCTTGCTCCTCTTTTGATTCATGAAATCTTCAATATAATTACCCGCCTGAACAAGGAAGAAAATATTTCGATTCTTCTGGTGGAGCAGAATGCGAAACTCGCATTAAGTGTTGCTCCTTATGCTTATGTAATGGAGAATGGCCGTATTGTTATGGACGATACTTCAGAAAAACTGAAGCAGAATCCGGATATCAAGGATTTTTACCTTGGCCTGACCGATGTGGGGGGCAGGAAGAGTTTCAGAGACGTCAAGCACTATAAACGGAGAAAAAGGTGGATTACCTAACCCTTGAAAAGAGTAAGGGAGGTCAAAAATGCATAAAAGATTAATTATATCAGTTTGTTTAAGTTTG
>CAZOEH010000654.1:0-1532 GCA_964578785.1 uncultured Desulfonema sp.
CAAGACCCTCCTCACGGGAGCAGAACCAGCCCCTCTCCGAAGAGCAGATCGAAGAGCTGAAAAAATATTACGGTTTTGACAAACCGGTTTTAACGAGCTATTTCCTTTGGATGGGAAAGGTTTTGAAAGGCGATCTCGGGGTATCGACCCGCTATTACGATCCCGTCTGGGGCATGATAAAAGAACGGATTCCCATATCCCTCTATTTCGGCATAATAACCATGATGCTAGTCTACGGAATATGCATACCGCTCGGGATCGTAAAAGCCATAAAACATAAAAGCTCTTTCGACAATACAACATCCGTCATAGTTTTTACCGGCTATGCCGTACCGGGATGGGTTATCGGAGTTCTGCTCCTGATCCTTTTTTCCTCACAATGGGACGTTTTTCCGCTGGGCGGAATTGTGAGCGAGGAGTTTGAGAATTTCAATCTTTTTCAGAAAACGGCGGATATCCTCTGGCATACGGTTCTGCCTCTTGCCGCTTACATGGCCGGTTCATTTTCAGTCATGACCTTTTTGATGAAGAACACGCTTCTCGATAATCTTTCTTCGGATTATGTCCGCACCGCAATCGCAAAAGGCCTATCGTTCAAACAGGCTGTTTTCAGGCACGCATTAAGAAACAGCCTAATTCCGATCGCGACTCATTTCGGAAATAACATTTCGATTATTCTAATGGGCTCGTTTCTGATCGAGAAGGTTTTCAATATAAACGGAATGGGACTTCTGGGATACGAAGCTATTATCGAGCGCGATTATCCCGTTGTTCTCGGAATACTTGTCATCTCGTCGCTTCTTCTCCTTATAGGAAACATTCTTTCCGACATATGTGTCGCTATTGTCGATCCGCGGGTTAAGTTCGAGTGATAAATATGCGGCTGAATCCTCTTACAATAAAAAAATTAAAACGCTTCAGATCGATAAGGCGGGGATACTACTCCTTTATAATTCTGGCTCTGATGATTCTCGCCTCTCTTTTCGGAGAAGCGCTTGTAAACAGCCGGGCTCTTCTTGTCTGCCATGAAGGAAGTTACTATTGTCCGGTCTACGGAAGCATGAATCCGGGTAAAGTATTCGGTCTTGATTATGACTATGAGACAAACTACCGGCAGCTTCAAAAGCGTTTTAAGGAAGAAGGGAAGGGAAACCGGGTTCTCATGCCTCCTGTTCCTTATAATGCTTACGAGAATGATCTCAGGGAAGACAGGTTTCCTCCGTTTCCGCCTTCATTTGCGGATAAGCATTACCTGGGCACCGACAATGTCGGAAGGGATATTCTCGCCCGCCTTGTTTACGGATTCAGGATTGCCATAGGCTTTTCCCTCCTCCTGCTTTTTTTTGACTTCGGCATAGGCATAAGCATTGGAAGCGCAATGGGCTATTTCGGAGGGAAATTCGATCTTTTTTTCCAGCGGATAATTGAAATCTGGTCCAATGTCCCGTTTTTGTATGTCATAATAATAATATCTTCTGTTGTTGTGCCGGACTTTTTCACTCTTATAGCCATCATGGCTTTTTTCGGATGGA
>CAZOEH010000655.1:0-1527 GCA_964578785.1 uncultured Desulfonema sp.
TGTGAATCTCCGGAAGCGATCATACCGCCTTCGCCGGTGCAGATTACCTTTGTGGCATAGAAGGAAAAGACGGACAACGCGCCGAAACTGCCTGCAGGAGATCCCTTATAGCTGCTTCCCAGGGATTGAGCGCAATCTTCTATGACAGGGACTCCCAGAGCGACAATTTCCCCGATATCCGCCGGTAAACCGAACATGTGGGGCACAATTACGGCCTTCGTTTTTCCGGTCAGACGTTTCCTGAGGTCCTGGATATCCATGTTGTAGGTCGCCGGGTTGATATCGGCCAGAACCGGTACCGCCCGGACATAGCGGATAGCATTGAGGAGCGCCGGGCAGACAAAACCGGGGATCACGACCTCGTCATCTTCACCGATACCCAGGGCAAGCAGAGCCAGATGCAGAGCGGCGGTACCGGAACTGACCGCCACGGCGCCGGCTACTCCTATGAGCGAGGCGAGGGCCTTCTCGAAACAAATAACCTGTTCTCCCTGCGCAAGCCGCCCGGATTGCAGTACGGAAACTACAGCAGCAATTTCTTCATGGCCGACGGTGGGCCGGGAATGGGGAATAATCAGCATTGAAACAAAACCTTTTTATTGCTCAGGTTGTTTAGGCTGAAGACTGTTAGTCACTTCCTACAGCCTAACCCTCTTCAGTCTAACTGCCTTCAGCCGTTGATATTTATAAACAGACGCAGTGGAACGAAGGCCTCCGCGAACTGCACCCGTCCCTGGATTCCGCGAAAGACGGCTGTGGAGCGGACGATATCCGTTATAGAAACGCCCTCAATATTAGTCCTCTGCACTTGTGAATAATGTGCCATGAGCATGGCAATTTTAGTATCGAGAGTATCCTTTATGTCAATGAAAACGGCAGGGGAAAAATTCTGGGTTGTCGGTCCTTCATAGAAAAGAACATTCCGGATATATCGTGTTGCCGAAATCGTGGCCTTGGCCAGGGCCTGATGGTCCTGGTGTGTGTCATCCTCATGATGAACGAAAATGAAATCGGGATTAATCTTCATCAGCACGACTTCGATGTCATGGACCATCTGGTTCATATGAGGCGTAAGCAGCGTATCCTTGTATCCCCCCCATATCAATTCCCGCGGCTTGAGAAACTTCGCCGATTTTCTTTGCTCTTTTTTTCTGACAGAGCCTTCGCCTCCCATGTGGCCTTCGGTCATGATCAGCAGATAGATCTCATGGCCGTTTTGCGCGTATTTGGCAAGGGAACCGGAGCAGCCGGCCTCGATATCGTCCGGATGGGCGCCTATGGCTAAAATTTTCATTTCTCTCCTTTAGAGGTCTTTGCATAACATGCCCTTTGAGGCAGGCATAGCAATCGGTTTTGCCGTTTAGCAAGATCGGATTTAAGACCTCGTCAACGGCAGCAAATCCGCTCCAATTAGGCCTGACAGCCCCAGTGGCTATATACCCACGAAGCCGTTATTTCGTCTCTGCCTGTGTCTCTTTGTTGACAATCAGGGGGCGTTGATAAGTTTCCTTAATAATTTCCTGGGGA
>CAZOEH010000656.1:0-1525 GCA_964578785.1 uncultured Desulfonema sp.
GCAGGAGCAAAACTTGGAGCTAAATATGGAGCATGCTTTGGTGGTTGGGGTGCTCCGATTGGTAGCATTATCGGAGCAATGCTGGGGGGTACCTTAGGAACATGGATATTCAATTTCGCATATTATGATGGCTTAAAAGAAGCAATGAACCGCACCCCATCGGCTGGACAGATAGACTCATAAATTTAGAGTATACTGTCCAAGACCCCCTGCGTTGTCTTTGTCTTGGATAATAATCTCAAAGGACTCAGGGGTCAAGTAATTAATGCCCGAGTGAACTCGCTTTTTATTATACACCTCCTCGATAAATTCCGGGATCCGTTCGGCAACGTCGATGAAGTTTTTGTATTCCCACAGATACACCTCCTCGTTTTTCAAGGTCTTAAAAAATGACTCCGCATAGGCGTTCTGGTAGGGATTACCTTTAGCCGACATGCTGATGTATATGCCTTGTGCATCAAGCAGCTGAATATACTCATTGCAGGCATATTGGACGCCGCGATCCGAATGATGAATCAATCCGCTGCCTGGTTGTCGCACTGCCAGCGCCATGGTTAAGGCTTTGACGGTTATGGTATGTTCCAGTGACTTGGACAGCGCCCAGCCAATAACTTTCCTGGAATAAATATCCAGGATTACTGCCAGATACACAAAGCCGGTAAGGATACGGATGTAGGTCAGGTCTGCCACCCAGACCTGGTTGATAGCAGTTACGGTTTTCCCTTTTACCAGGTTCGGATAGATGCGGAACGGATGGTTCGAGTCAGTGGTGCTGATGCTAAATCGTCGCTTCCGGGGCCGGAATAATCGATATTTCCGCATAATCCGCAGTATTTTCTTGTTGTTGATACGTAGGCCATACTGGTGCCGGAACTGGGCTTTCAGCGTGCGGTATCCCCAGCAGGAATAGTTCAGCTGCAAGGTCTCTATTTTTTCGCACAGATCCGCATCTTCGCGTTCTTTCTCGGTCCGTGATTTCTTGGGTTTATAGTAATACGTGGATGGGCGCAAGCCGATCATTTTGCACCCCCGGCTGATGGATCCGGCATTCTTCCGGTTACGACGAACCCATTGAACTTTTTCGTCTGTGCTAAGCTGCCGTTGAGTTTTTTTAAAAGGTCAACTTCAATGGCTAATTCACCGACTTTTTTCTTATAGCAGTCCAGCTCTTTCTCCAGCTCCTTTTCCCGTTTGCTGGGTTCATCCCGCAGACTGCCCTCAAGGATCTGCTTCTGCCAGCGGTCTATCAATGAGCCTGAGATATTATTATCCCGGGCTGCGGCCGCCTTGGTAATTGCCCCGGTTCCGATCTGGGCGATTAACGCTCTTTTGAACTCTGATGAATGGTTTCGATACTTTCTCATGTCCGGTTTCTCCTTTCTGGTAATATATACCATTTTTCTTCCGGACAGTACCCCTAATTTTTATGCAGTTTTATCCAGTTTCCGGGGTGCACTCCAACTCAATAAATTCTTACATGATGCAGGTTATTCATCTGATGATATACTCGAATTTCGTCTAAATC
>CAZOEH010000657.1:0-1517 GCA_964578785.1 uncultured Desulfonema sp.
AATGTAAATAGTCAAGGACGCTTAAAATATTTTGATGGGACTTTTGAAATGCGGATTTAATAACAACAAAGCATGTGATTTGTCAATAAGTTAAGAAAAAAAGGGTTCAAGTGGTCAAGGATTCGAGGATTCAAGTGAAGGGAATGCGCTCTCTGTTTCGGTTCGATGGGTTAAATAAATTTGGCGATCACAGTGTGGTTCTCCGCCTTACTGATTGGCGGACCTTCGGGAGGCGCGAGAGCGAAAAGGAGCTGGTTCGTGGGTTCAAGCGAAAGGCAAAGTCGGATCTCAGATGGAAGCTGGCTTTATAGATTGTATGAACTACGCCGCTTTAAGTTCGCGGGCATGAAGTATTTCGTTGGGATTCATAGATCGCACTTCATCTAATTCAAGCGTAATGACCGCAACGGTTCCACCTTTTCCGCTGACAAACTCAACTTCAAATGCCTTACCACCCTTATAGCAATGCACAACAGAGCCGATATCTCCACGACCTAAACCATATTCCGGAAGGTCTTTGGTAAGCACGACTGTTTCCAGTTCTTTAATCATGGTGATCTCCTTTCATTCTTCATCTATCGGATACGCTGTTACAAAATGGGGAGCAGAGTCGGGGAAGCCCTGTTCTTCACCTGCTCTTCGGCTCAACAGAATATCGGTCCGGGGTATCTTGTTCCGATAGCAGGGAATCATGCACTGCGAACATCTCGCACCACTTTTGAGCAAACCATAGCCAATCGAATAAAATTCATACAATGGTTCGCTGTTGAACCTTATAAATATTTTTCCACAAAATTCCTTGGATTCATAATTATAACGCCTTGATAACCTGACAGCTTTAATAAATGTTTATCACCACTTATAATTATTTCGCATTTGCCGGCAACCGCACATTCAATAAACTTATCGTCATCAGGGTCATCGCATATGTTAATATCAACTCCCTGAGTATCGACGAATTGCGCGTGAATTGTTACCAGTTCAATAATCGGCAATATATCAACTGTCGGAAATTTAGATGACAGCTCTTCTGCAATGCGTTGGTATTCATCAAGAATATGCTGAGAGAGTACAATTTGAAAGCTATGGTTTCCCCATGCTCTGAGGATTTGTGAAGGAGGGCCGCTGAAAAATATCCCTGATATGAACACATTCGTATCAAGGATAATTCTCATTTCATTTTTCCCCGGGCTTTTAAAATAGCCTCATTGATATCAGACTTTTTAATGCCGGCTTTTTCCCCTTTTTTTCTGGCCTCAGCAACAAGCGCGTCAAATTCATCAAGTGATGGAGGTGTAATATTTTTAAGAATGACGACGTCCTTTTCACCTACAACAATGAATTGAGCCCCGGACTTTAAATTCAGTTGTTTCCGAATATTTTCAGGGATAACGACTTGCCCTTTTGAAGACATTTTTGTTGTTGAAACATTTGCCATGATAAACTCCATAGTTGATATTGTTTCTTACTGGTAAGATTTTAAGGCAATTCTGTCCGAAAAGCAACCTTTTATATCG
>CAZOEH010000658.1:0-751 GCA_964578785.1 uncultured Desulfonema sp.
TTACTGAGGATATTCTGCTGCGGACCTGGCAGGTTCGATGCGGCTTGATTATCCCCCGAATATCAGAATAATCCGTGTGCCGTGCACCGGAAAGGTAGATGTGATGCACCTTCTCGGAGCAATCCAGAAGGGCGCCGACGGAGTTTACGCCGTAGGCTGCATGGAAGGCGCATGCCACTATAATGAAGGCAATTTAAGAGCCCGCGAACGGGTTTTGCACGTGCAGAAACTGCTTGAAGAAATTGGTCTTGAGGGAGACAGGGTAAGGATGTATAATCTTTCTTCAGGTGAAGGACCGACATTTGCAGCGTATGCAAAAGAGATGACCGAACATATCAGAAAGCTTGGGCCGAATCCTTTAAAGAAATGGGCAGGAGTCAAAAACAGGGAGTAGATTATGGCAGAAGAATCAATCAAACTGGGCGCTAAGAAAAAAAGTATGTTTATAGACAAAGTTAAGGAAATAATTCCTGACGGCGGGAATCTGAACCTTTGTCTCACCTGCGGGGCCTGTTCTTCCGGATGTCCAGCTACCGGGCTGGAGGGAATGGATCCAAGAAAATTTCTGCGCATGGCGGCACTAGGTATGGATGATGAAATCATTAAATCGGACTGGCCATGGATGTGCACTATGTGCCAGAGGTGCGTCTACGTATGCCCGATGAAGATAGATATTCCACAGCTTGTCTATAATGCCCGGGGCCTGCGGCCAAGGGATCAGAGGCCGAAAGGCATCCTCGGATCATGCGAT
>CAZOEH010000658.1:761-1516 GCA_964578785.1 uncultured Desulfonema sp.
GTGAATGATGTGCTCGAGGAGTTCAGGGAGGCGCAGCCTGAATTTGCGGATATGGAGGCTCCAATCGACAAGCAGGGAGCCGAATTCTTTTTGAATCAGAATTCGAGGGAGCCTGTGACTGAACCAAATGAAATGGTTCCATTGTGGAAAATCCTCCATCTTGTCGGTGCGGACTGGACATACGGCAGCCATGGCTGGGCAGGAGAAAACTACTGCATGTTCCTTGCGGACAATAATTCCTGGGAAAAAATCACCCGGACAACCGTCAACCAGGCCAACAAGCTGGGGTGTAAAATATTTCTCAACACGGAGTGAGGGCACGTGACTTTCTCAGTCCGGGCCGGACTGAAAAAATTTAATCTGGAGCATAATTTCGAAGTTAAGAACATTTACGAATATTATGCCAAATGGATTCGCGAAGGAAGACTCAAAGTTAATTCCGACTGGAACAAGGATCTGAAAATCAAATTTACGGTGCAGGACCCCTGCCAGATTGTCAGAAAGAGCTATGGCGATCCTATCGCAGAAGACCTCAGGTTTGTTGTAAAATCGGTGGTTGGGGAAGAGAATTTTATAGATATGCAGCCCAACAGATCAAACAACTACTGCTGCGGCGGGGGCGGAGGGTTCCTGCAGTCGGGATTCAAGGAGCAGCGCCTCGAATACGGAAGGCTGAAAGATCAGCAGATTAAAGCAACAGGTGCGGATTACTGCATTGCAGGCTGCCATAACTGCCATGCCCAGATTCACGAACT
>CAZOEH010000659.1:0-1500 GCA_964578785.1 uncultured Desulfonema sp.
AGATCGTCAAAAAGGGCCATTTCCGATTGAAAACCGGGGAGGTTTTATGTCAGACATAATGCAAGTTATAATGAAAAGAGACCGGAATGAAAAAGAGTTTCACCAGGCCGTCAGCGAGGTCATGGAATCGGTAACGCCGGTTCTGGAACGGAATCCCGTCTACAGAAAAGCAAAGATCCTGGAAAGGCTGGTAGAACCGGAAAGAGTGATAATGTTCAGGGTGCCCTGGCTTGATGATAAGGGCGATATCCATGTGAGCAGGGGATACCGGATCCAGATGAACAGCGCGATAGGCCCGTACAAGGGAGGCTTTCGTTTTCACCCGTCGGTAAACTTGAGCATTCTGAAGTTTCTTGCTTTCGAGCAGGTATTCAAGAATGCCCTCACAACCCTTCCGATGGGAGGAGGAAAAGGGGGTTCCGATTTCGATCCCAAGGGTAAATCGGACAACGAGGTCATGCGGTTTTGCCAAAGCTTCATGAGCGAGGTTTTCCGTTATATCGGCCCGGATACCGATGTTCCGGCGGGAGATATCGGCGTGGGCGCACGGGAAATAGGTTATCTTTTCGGCATGTATAAAAAACTGAAAGGCGAGTTTTCAGGGGTCTTGACTGGCAAAAGCCTCAACTGGGGAGGGAGCCTGGTGCGGCCTGAAGCTACAGGATATGGTTCCGTTTACTTCGCGTCGAACATGCTTGCGACGGCAAACAAAACACTTGAGGGGAAAGTCTGCCTTGTATCCGGTTCCGGTAACGTGGCCCAGTATACGGTTGAAAAGCTTATCGAGTTCGGGGCAAAAGTCGTGACCAGTTCCGATTCAGCAGGATATATTTATGATGAAGAGGGTATCACGAAAGAAAAACTTTCCTATATTAAAACGCTTAAGAACATAAAAAGAGGGCGCATAAGCGAATACGCGCAGAAATATCCCGCTGCCGTCTATACTCCCGTCGATCCGGCTCTTGATTATAACCCATTGTGGAATCACAGGGCCGACTGTGCCTTTCCGAGCGCGACCCAGAACGAGATAAACGGAAAGGACGCGCAGAATCTTGTAAATAACGGAGTCTGCCTTGTATGCGAAGGGGCCAATATGCCCACATCGCCCGAAGGGGTTGAGATTTTTATAGACAGAAAAATCCTGTACGGGCCGGGTAAAGCCGCGAATGCAGGCGGTGTGTCGGTTTCCGGACTCGAGATGACACAGAACAGCATGCGCCTTGCGTGGTCGAGGGAAGAGGTGGATGCGCGCCTTAAAACAATCATGGCAAACATCCACAGGACGGCGCTGAATGCCGCGGAACAGTACGGCACTCCGGGGAACTACGTCAACGGAGCTAATATCGCTGGATTTGTAAAGGTTGTGGATTCGATGCTTGATCAGGGGCTTGTGTAGAGAGACCTTTGCATAACACCCTTTTGCCCGATTTCTGTGTCAGGCTTAAATTTCAATCCTCGAAATACTTTAATGTATTCCTGTGGTTAAAATTTTCGCCTTCC